>JAQTSP010000220.1 GCA_028711205.1 Eubacteriales bacterium
GGAAAAGATCAGGGAAATGAAGGCAAAACTTAATACCTCATTGCCAAAAATCTGCGCCTATTTTGACAATGACGATTTTAATAATATTTCCATAGAACTTGAACGGTACAATAAAAATGTAAAAAAACATTATTATCAGTTTCTCGACGCGCAGCTTGCATGGGCAAAAATATGTGAATCTCTCCGGTAACACCCGGGAATCAGCGGTGCCAAAAACGTCCTTAAGCTTGACGTCACGCGGTTTTTCTTTTTGATCAGCAGCCTTTTTTGTTATACCGGATG
Organism: Eubacteriales bacterium; assembly: GCA_028711205.1. Lineage (GTDB taxonomy): Bacteria > Bacillota > Clostridia > Christensenellales > SZUA-584 > JAQTSP01. The sequence goes on from JAQTSP010000220.1 coordinate 283, forward strand.
TATCACGATGCGCTCGCCTGCCATGTCCACCTCTTCAAGCCTGAGCAGCGCTTTATAGTTGTCCACCCGCTTTTTTTCGGGTAGCGCCGTCGCGATGGCCACGCCGCTTCCCACAACCGTGATGCTGAACTCTTTCATCATCTCACAGAGCGCGTGCACCGTCCCGCCGCCCGCGATAAAATCATCGATCAGCAGCGCTTTCTGCCCCGGGCTGACGGCGCGTTTCGATATCGACATCGTGCGCATACGGCTTGAAGACCCTGCAAGATAATTGATCGTTACGACGGAACCTTCGGTGATCTTCGCGTCACGCCGCGCGATGACCAGCGGTTTTGAAAGCGCCCGCGCAACACTGAACGCCAGCGCGACGCCTTTTGTCTCGACCGTTGCGACAAAGTCGGGGTTGGTTTTGTTGAACATGCCGGCCAGTATATCCGCCATCGCGCATACATAGGCTGGATTGGAAAAGATGTCAACCGTGTATATATATCCGCCGGGCAGTATCCGCGAGGGATCGGAAAGCCTTCTTGCCACATCAAACAGCATGCCGGTTTTGTCTTCAGGCAGCAATAACGGCACATATTTGACACCGCCGCCCGCGCCAAGCGTCACCTCGATATCACCCTGGCCATACGTTTTAAGCATATTTCGCAGTATTGCGATGTCCTCGCTCATCGTCGATTTTGCCGCGCCGAACATATCGCAAAATACTTTCAGCGAGTACGACCTGCCCGGGTTTTTGATCAGCACGCTGGCCACAACCGCAATTCGCGTTTTTCTATCCGCCTTTTCCACAACAGTACACCTCAAACAAAATTCGTCATATTCTATTATATGAGGTTTTTGCGCATTTTTCAAATAGCCTGATACCTTTTTGTTGATATTTTATCGCTATTTGGAGTATAATGCATTGGTGCAGGCTGAATAACCGGCTTTGTATCTATTATTTGGGTGTCGGGTGGAGAGATATATATGGTTGATTTGCAGCAGTTTACAGGCAAAAGCGTTCATTTTATCGGCATCGGCGGATGCAGCATGAGCGGCCTTGCCGTCATACTCAAAGACTTGGGATACAAACCAAAAGGGTCCGATATCAACGAATCCGTATTCACCAATAAACTCGCAAAAGAAAGCATACCGTTTGTGATCGGCCACAGCGCGGACAACTTAGGCGACGCGGCTCTGGTCATCTATTCCGCCGCCATCAAACCGGGTAATCCCGAATATGACAAAGCGAAAGAACTGGGGCTTCCGATGCTGAGCAGAGCCGCGCTTTTGGGCGAGATCAGCCGCCAGTTCGATATGGTGATCGGCGTCGCGGGATGCCACGGCAAAACGACGATCACGTCGATGACCGCGCTGATTTTGCGCGAATGCGGCATTGACCTTACCGTGCATATCGGCGGCATGGTCGATTTTCTGGGCGGCGGCGTCGCGATTGGCAACTACCCCGCGTTTCTGACCGAGGCCTGTGAATATGTCGAAAGCTTTCTCGAGCTTAAGCCCACATATGCCCTCGTCAACAACATCGATGACGACCATCTCGATTACTATAAAGACCTGGACGAGATATACGGCGCGTTTTTGAAATTCGCAAAACTTCTTCCCGAAGATGGCGTGCTTTTTGCAAACGTCCACGACCCGCTTGTCTTAAAGCTGGCCGGCGAATACGGACGGCACACCGTCACCTATGGTTTTGAAAACGCAGACTATGTCGCGGAGAACATCACATATAACAACCTTGGATGCCCTTCGTTCGACGTGGTGTCAAAACATGGCCGGGCCCGCATCAGGCTGTCCGTTGTCGGCAGATACAATATGAGCAACGCGCTCGCAGCCATTGCCGTGTGCAGCGAGATCTTCGGCATCGACCCCGCGGATACGGCCGACGCGCTCCAGAAATACACGCTGGCCGGGCGCCGGTTCGAGCATGTCGGCGAAAAGAACGGCGTCCGTGTCATACACGATTACGCGCATCATCCCGCCGAAATATCCGCGTGCCTCGAGGCCGCGTCCAAATACCCGCACAAAAAGCTCTGGGCCGTGTTCCAGTGCAACTCGTATACGCGCGCAAAAACGCTTAAAGACAAATACGCGAAAAGCTTTGAGTACGCCGACATGGTGATCGTGCCGGATATCTACCCCGGCCGCGACATCGACAAGGGAGAGATCCACGCGACAGACCTCGTGGCCGCCATCGGCAAGCACGCCGCCTGTGCATACATTCCGACTTTCGAAGAGATCAGCAAATACATCGATAAAAACGCGTCACCCGGCGATATCGTGATCACTTTGGGGTCGGGCAGCGTAAATAAAGAGACAAAAAAGCTGCTGTAACGGCTATGGGCAATATTAGAACGCAGGTGTGATCTGCTTGTGTGCTTTTGTATATGATCGCCCAATAATTTATATCGATAACGGTTTTAGTACCGTTATTTTATTATCTTCTCAAACTCTGCTTCGTCGATCACAGCAACGCCCAGCGCCTTCGCTTTGTCGAGCTTGCTGCCCGGGCTCTCTCCCGCCAGTACATAATCAGTATTTTTGCTGACGGATGAAACAACCTCGCCGCCCAAGGTCTCGATAATATCCGACGCTTCTTTGCGCGTATACTTCTCAAGCGTACCAGTCAACACAACCTTTTTGCCCGAGAACGCCGAGCCTTTGCTCTCCTGCCTTTTAAAAACGGGGCTGACACCCGCCGCCGTCATCCGCGCGATGATACCAAGCGCCCTCTCATCCTGAAAGTATTCGATAATGTTGCCCGCCAGTGTACCGCCGATGCCGTCGATCGCGATAAGCGCATCACTGTCCGCCGCCTTGAGCGCGTCGATGCTCCCGAATCTGTTTGCGAGGTCTTTCGCCGTTTTCGCGCCGACGCCGGGAATACCCAGCGCGTAAATGAAGTTGCCAAGCGGGCGGCGCTTGCTCTGCGCGATCGCGGCGCTGATATTCTCCGCTTTTTTTTCGCCGAAGCCCGGCAGCTTTTTGACCTGGTCATAGTCGAGATAGTAAAGGTCCGATACGTCGCCAAGGCCCAGATGGTCATAAAGCGCCTCGGCTGTTTTGTCCGAAAACGTCTCGATGTTCATCGCATCGCGCGAGGCGAAATGCGCGATCGCGCGCGTCAGCTGAGGCCGGCAGTACAGCATGTTATCGCAGAAAAGATGCGCGCCGTTCTCGACAAGATGATATCCGCACGCAGGGCATACATCCGGCTTTTTGATATCCTTGGAATCTTTCATATACTCCGCGACACCCGTGATCTCGGGGATCACGTCGCCCGATCGCCGGATAAACACGCGGCAGGGCTTCTTCAAGCCCTTTCTTTGTATATCGCCCATGTTATTGAGCGTCGCCCGGCTGACCGTAACGCCGGCGATATCGACCGGTTCGAGTATGGCGTTCGGCGTCAGCTTGCCCGTCCGTCCGACCTGCCAAACCACGTCGATCAAAAGCGTTGTCTTCTCGTCCGCCGCAAACTTATACGCGC
>JAQTSP010000221.1 GCA_028711205.1 Eubacteriales bacterium
GAACGGAAAATAGATCGACAGCCCGTATGAATACATCCGCTGGAATCCGCTGACTTCATACACGACCGCGTCTTCGATCGCCGCCAGCAGATCTGAGCTAAGCGTTTGGTCGGCGTCCTCCTGAAGGTCGACGAAATCGTAGAGATCGATCATATCAAACGATACCTGGCCCGGTGCATCCCCGTAACTTTCGGCAGTCTGCCTGGCCACAGCGAGCGTTGACATTGTTTCGGGCGCCGTGACAGAGCCGCTGAGGCCCCCGGCGAACGCGGCAAGGCTTTCTTCCAGAGCCGGTATCTTTGACAAGTCGATCACAGAGCATGTGATGATGCTTTCCATCTCTGTGCCCAGATATTTATCATAATAGCCGTCCGTGACGGCGATGCCGAGCTCTTCTCCGGCCATGTCCGGATTTTGTGCAAGCTGGCCAAACAAATATTCATAATTCCAGCCGCCGCCCGGTTCGATTTCTTCTGACGCCACCATATACTCCGCATACGGCACAAGGATACTCGCTGTCTCGACGCTTGCCATCAGACACGCGTCGAATCCTATCAGATCATAGGGCTGTCCGTCGTAACTGTCACGAAACGCGGCGGCCATCTCGGAAAGCCAAAGCCCGTCGTAATTAAACAGTTCATCGGCACCAAACCCCATAATGCTTCCACCGCCATGGTCCCAGAAAAACAGTGCTTTTTTATCCGCAGTATAGTTTGACTGTGCATAACTTAAAAACTCGGCCAGCGTACCGCTGTCCCCCATGTTTTTTGCGTCAATACTCTCCAGCAGCACAAGCTCCTGATCGACAACGCGCCATATCTGGTTGTAATAAGGGCTGATCAAATCGTTCTGCCAAACCGCGGTTCCGCCAGTGTATATGATCACATTGATGCTTTCGGGTAAAGCGACGTTTAATAGGCTCTGCAGGTTTGCCGTGGCTTCGCCGCCCTCGCTCTCAAGATCGGATCCGTTCATATATATCATGATCGTCCAATTTTCGGAGCCCGGCTCACCGGTTGGGGAGGGTACAGGTGTATTCTCCGTCTGTTCATCTGTTTTTGCCGGCTTATCGTCCTGCGATCCCCAAAAAGACGATTCGCTGAACCTGGTTGCATCAAAGGCACAGCCAAAGAGCGATATCACGAAAACAAACGATATGAGCAGCATTAAAAATCTCTTCATGCCGATATTCATCATGGACTCCTTTTTATATACTATAATAATAAAATACCACCAATTTGACACTATTAAAACAGCTGAATATAAAAAATTCGTAACAAACTTGACAAAACACCCGGCAAGTGCTATCTTATTAATAACCATTATTAATAAGAACCTGGTAACGGCGGTTATGAAAAACGAAAAAAAAACGATCAGGAATACGAAACAAAGAAAATACATGCTTGAGCTTCTCCGGTCAACGAGATCGCATCCCAATGCGTTTTGGCTCTATGAAAAAATGAAGCCGCAGTTTCCGAATCTGAGCCTGAGCACGGTATACAGGAACCTTGGGATACTGGAAAAACAGGGATGCCTGCAGCGGCTTGCCTGCGGCAGCTCGTATGACAGATATGACGCGAATACGGCGATGCATACCCATTTCTATTGCAGAAAATGCGGGCGTGTCTACGATATCGAAACAAACGGTATCGAAAGCAATGTATTAAATACCGTAAAAAGCTGCCGGCATCTTCTTGAAGGATGCAGCATCACTTTTTTTGGGATATGTGAAAAATGCAAATCAATAAATAATATTTAAGGAGGATAAAATAATGGCAATGACAAATTACGGCGATTATTACCACTGCGAGATATGCGGGCACGTGGTGAGTATTGTGCAGCCGGGGATGCCGACACTGGTCTGCTGCGGGCAAAAGATGAATCTGCTTGAAGCGAAAACAGAGGATACCGGTAAAGAAAAACATGTACCTGTCATCGTACCGGACGGCGATATGACGACAATAAAAGTTGGCGGCGTTCCCCATCCGATGACGGAAGAGCACCATATCGTGTTTATCGAAGTGGTGACAAAGGACGGCGTGTATTCAAGAGCAAAGCTGAATCCGACAGGCAAGCCCGAGGCGGCGTTCAACGTAAAGGCAGAGGATATCGATGCCGTTTATGAATACTGCAATATTCACGGGCTCTGGAAAGCGTAACGGGCACTTTTTAATGACAAAACAATTTATCGAGGAGGTAGACGAAAATGAAAGATTTAAAAGGAACAAAAACTGAAAAGAACCTGATGGAAGCGTTCGCGGGCGAATCTCAGGCGCGAAACAAATATACGTTTTTTGCGTCGCAGGCAAAGAAGGACGGCTATGTGCAGATCTCTGAAATTTTCACCGAGACCGCAGGCAACGAAAAAGAGCATGCGGAGCTTTGGTACAAATATTTTGCGGGTATCGGCACGACAGTGGAAAACCTTGTCGCCGCGGCCGCCGGAGAGCACCAGGAATGGACCGATATGTACGCGCGCATGGCCAGGGAAGCAAGAGAAGAAGGCTTTGACGAGATCGCGAACAGGTTTGAAGGTGTGAGACAGGTCGAAAAGCGCCACGAAGAAAGATATAAAGCGCTTGAGGACAATATCCGCGGCGGGAAAGTGTTTAAAAGGGACGTCGAAGTCGAATGGAAGTGTACCAACTGCGGGCACCGCCTGTTCGCAAAAGAAGCGCCCGGCGAATGTCCCGTATGCGCGCATCCGCAGGCCTATTTTGAGTTGTATACCCAGGCGTATTGATTATTATTTTCTGAATACAGATATAAAAGAGGCCAAACCGGTCTCTTTTTTTATCATTCTTTAATACAATTATCCATTCCTGCAAAAATTTAAACGCACAGATCATAAAAAACAGAGTATACCCCATAAAAATGTAACGTAAACGTAACATAAATGAAATATATACCGGTGTTGATATTTTAACCATGATAGCCTATGATAGCGCTTTTTGTGTGCGCGTGTATATAAAAGTTATAATACGCAGGAAAGGGGAGATGACAATTATGAGAAATAACAAAGTATTGAGACGCGTCGTCATCACTGTCTGTGTGGTCGTTATGTTGTTTTCGATAGCGCCGAGCGCGCTTGCGGCCGATTCGGTGATGAAGGTTGGCAGTACGGGAAGCGATGTTTCGGCGCTTCAGGACAGGCTGTACGCGCTTGGATATCTCGATTATTCCGGCGCAACCGGATACTATGGCACACTGACGCAGACGGCAGTTGTCCGGTTTCAGCGAAGTAACGGCCTTTCGGCAGACGGTATCGCCGGGCCGTTGACAACGGCAACGCTTTATTCGTCCTCCGCGAGAAGCCTGATTTTGAAAGTTGGCAGCAGCGGTGAAGCGGTCAGCGCGCTGCAGACAAAGCTTGCCGCGCTTGGATATTATACTTATGGTACTGTCACCGGTTATTATGGCAGCGTAACCAAAGCGGCTGTGAGCAGCTTTCAGAGCGCATGCGGTCTTTTGACGGACGGTGTTGCCGGGCCCGCGACAAGGAATAGGCTGTTTTCGGGCAGCGCGCCCGCCGCGGCGGCTGTATCGGCAGGTACGATTGCGGATATCGCGCTGAGCCAGGTCGGGAAACCATACGTGCTGGGCGCGGAAGGGCCGGGTTTATACGACTGCTCGGGGCTTGTGCACTATGCGGTCAATAACGCGGGAGTCAGCGTATCGCGGATGTCGGCGGCGGCATACAGCGCATATTCGGCGTGGACGAAAATCACAGGGACATCGTCGCTGAAAAAGGGAGACATACTG
>JAQTSP010000222.1 GCA_028711205.1 Eubacteriales bacterium
CTCATAGTTGTGATAGTTCATATCTAAAAGCCCTTTTATAGAGACCATCACCGTGTCTGCTTCGTTGAAGCACGGTATAAGTATGCTGAATCTCTTCTGCTTTATCGGGACTGCCGCGTGCTGCATTTTACGTGTGAACAGTGCGTTGAGTAAATGAAAAAGCGGAAGCATCGTACTCAAAAAAATAAGCAGTTCGATCAAAACCATCATTCGTACTCCTTAACCAGTATATTCTATATATGCCGGTACAGCCTGACATAATCGACGGCCATGCTGCTCGGAAAAACCGTATCGCTCTTCGGGCGTCCCGGCCAGACGCCTCCGACTGCAAGCGTGAATATCACATACATCTCTTCGTTTGGCACGCCTTCCTGCGTCTGATAAAAAAGCGTGCCGTCAATGTACCACTTCAACTCATCCTCGTTCCATTCGAGCGCGTATACATGAAACGCTTCGGGCGTTTCGTTTGTTGTCCTGCCAAAAGTCTTGCGCACCACGGAACCCCGCCTGTAATGGTTCACGCCGTAAAAAAGATTTGGCTCGTTGCCGATCATCTCCATCACGTCGACTTCAAAATCTCCGCTTGGCGTAAGCATCCAGAACGCCGGAAACAGCCCGTCACCCGTGGGCAGCATGACAGAGGCCTCGATTCGGCCGTAAAGAAACGTGAGCTTGCCGTTCGTTTCGACCATGCCCGATGTATAGTCCATACCGCCCTTTTTTTCATCTCTGGCCGTCAGATACAGGCATCCATCCTCTATGTACGAATTAGCCGGTGTATAATACTGCAGTTCATTGTTATAGTTGTCACGGCGCTCCACTTCCGTCCAGTATTCGATATCGACGCTCGGCTTATCAAACTCGTCCGCCCACACGAGCTCCCATTCCCCGTCGATAACGACCGCCCGCTCCGTCTGGACTGTCTGGACCGTTTGTTCCGTCCGTTCCGCCGGAGCCGCCATGCTCATTGTCGTTTCTGTTGCCTCTGAAACATATACGATATCGCCGGCCTCGGCCTGTGTTTCGGCATCATCCTCGTATGGAGTACTTTCCCCTTTCATGCTAAAACCGAGTATATAAAAAGAAATACCTGCCGTGATTAAAAGCCCCGCGATAACCAATAATGCCCTCTTCATCTGTATCATTTTCCTCGTTTCGTTCCGTCCTGTTTTGCATTATTAGGTATATGTTGATGTTGTCCAAAAAATGCAAGAAAAAAACAATATCGTTAATTATTGCCCGGTATTAATTTTGTATACGGAAAAAGGCGGTATAATAAAGAAGCCCTTGCGGGAGAAAATGCATGATAAGATCCATACTTTTTGATATTTAGCCGTCAAACAGGTATTCGGCGCTGAGCGAATAACCGCCCGCTGTGCTGCTATCCGAAGTACTCAGAGAGCCTTTCGGGCCCCGCGACCGTTTCCCTGCCGATACAGAGCGTGCCGTCATCCTGCACCGTGACCTCCCATTTGACAAGGCGGATATCGCCGCCGGATATCTCGATCGCCGTGATACAGCGCGGATGCACGCAGCTGCCGTCATTGAAATACAGGGGCTGCCCGGGGTCGGGAAACATCGGCCGGTGCGTGTGCCCCGCGATCAGCATCGTGTTGTTCGCGCGCGCCCACCGCGTCAGCCTTGTTTCGACCGCTTTTTTGCGGCGGTAGTTCTTTGCGGCACTGGTCGGGTCGTTGACGCCGAATGTTTCGAGCGGCTTCCAAAAATAGCGCACCAGAAACCGCCCGAGCCGCCATAACTGAGTGCCCCACAAATCCGCCTGATGCCCGTGAATGAGCAAAATATCGCCGCCTGCGTGCCGCAGTACCAGGCCCTCGTGTACGCGTATCCCCGGGAACAGCGCGCGTTGTTCGTTTTGGCGCGTGTCAAAATAATAATACAGACTGCGCGGGGCAAACCGCCTGTCATACTTAACGATGTCGTGATTGCCGCAGATAAAATACAGCCTGCCCTGCCGATAAAAATCCGACAGGAGCCAGAACACGTCTTTATGGGCGTATATGATGTCTGAGAGCGCGCGGTTCTCCCAAAGCTCGTCACCGTCGCCAAGCTCGATATACGCATAGCCCTGTTTGTAGTAGTGGCGTATCGCGGCATAATAAATATGCCGGTTTTTAAGAAACGTGTCCGCGTGTCCGCCGTCACCGCGGTGGCAGTCGCTGATCAGCACGAACTTCGAGCTATCATCAATCGGTATGACGGGCGCCGTCGCGCAAATCTTCGAAACCCTGGCGTTCATGGTTCGATATAGCTTTGTATGGCCGCGAATTTTTCGAACATCTTCTTTGACCTGCCAAAGCCGAGAATTATCTGATATGTTTCGGGCGCGCCTGTACGTACCGCCCCGAGTTTTTCTGCCATGCTTGCATAACCTTTGGTCATCTGCCGGTAGCGCTCGCACAAATATCTGTTTTTCCACTGCATTACGACTTCGATATCCCTCGTACGGCTCTTTGGCTGGAGCGTGCGCGTCCTGCCGAAACTCAGGCTGACCTTATTACCTTTTACAGCGATCTCTTTTTCTGAATAACCCGCTTTTTCCAGCGCCTTCAAAAACGCGCCACGCATCGGCTCATCTTTCAGCGTGATACCGATATCCATCGTAAGATCGGACGGATTTGAGAACTCGCCCAGTATAAAGCCTGTCAGCCACCAATGCGCGCCTTCCCTTTTCATCAGCGTTTTATTGTTTTTTTTCAGTAAGAAAGAGATATTGAGCAGATCGCCGTCTCCCGCGCTGTCGTAAAAAGTACCGCTGAAAACACCAGGGATATCAAGGTCGGCGCGCTCCGTTTGATATACGCCCACCTCGCAGCCGGTCAGCAGCGCATACTGCCCTTTCCAGAACTCGATCAGCCAGCGTTTTCCGCCGTACTCAAAAGCAACGGGCTCGCAGTCGATGATCATGCCAAGTGGCGCCGCCGCTTCGTCATACAGGCGGCAGTATCCGTATTGCCTCTGCCACGCGTCCATTACTGAATAGAATATGTCCTGCTTCTGATCATACGCGTAACCGCCGCTCGCAATCATATTGCCGAACGCGTCCAGCTCCGCGGCCGCGTTTATCAACGCGTCGCCTGGCTGCGCGCCACCCGTCGCCACGTCGCCTGGCTGCACGCCACCCGTTTTGCCGCGCACGAGCAGCGCGCCGATAGCCGCCAGCAAAGCCCCGATGCCCGCGGCCATTACCGCCAGCCATGTTTTGCCCTCTGTGTTCTTTCCTGAAATGAGCAGCATCACGCCCGCCAGCACCAGAAAGAGGCCGGCGATAATCAGTATGATCTCACTTTTCGACAGTCCGGCCGATACGTTGACCGTTTCGGCGGCGATGACCGCAATATTCCCACAACCACACATACAGATCCCCTTTCATACCATCATATTCCGCCGGACTGCATTGTGTTATCACGTATGCCGCCGCACAAAAAAAACACGCCCTTATCAGACGTGTTCTCTTTATAATGCGCTATGCCGGCGCGCTGTTAACGCTGTGCCTGAGTGCCCGAACGATCGCGGTGACCGTATCCACGACGTTCCCGAATATCACAAGGCCGGTCAGCACTTTCGGCATGATACGCCAGATATATTCAAGGTCGAGGGCTACGTTACCGTAAACAGCTCTCAGCGCCGGTACAAAATCAGCGTTCCAGATTACCGGAGACGTGAATACATAGATGAATAGTATCACAGAACAGAAGTTCAGGACCGTGATCACGAGAGCAAGCCGGA
>JAQTSP010000027.1 GCA_028711205.1 Eubacteriales bacterium
TTGCCGATGTTTCCGCCCTTTAGATACGTTCTTTCGAACAAGTCCCTGTTGTGGCCCGCTTCACGGACACGCATAAATGAAATTATATTGGACAGATCAAAATACGCCGTAAAATATTCACTGATCAGCGGATCTTTCATTTGCTCAACCAGTTCTGTGATTTGTTTCGCATATGCCCGGTCAAGCGCGATGCCGACGATCGATACATCTGTCGACACGGCAAACTGCGCGTCGATATAGAGCAAAGCATCTTTCATCGCCTCGGGCAGCGCGTAATAATTGTTTTCGATAATGGCGTGGCGCAGCGTGTCGACGCCGATATTGCCCGGGGAAAGATCGGCATCCTCGAGGCTGTTATTGAGCATCAGAAGTTTTATTAAAACCCTCAGGTTGTAATAATCTTTCTCTGTGCGCATGATCTGCGTAAAAATGTCGTTTGGTGAAATGGACAGCAAAAGGCTGTCAGTCTCATCAAGCTCATGCTGTATCATCTGTTCAAACGATGCTTTGCCGGACAGCGGCTGTCCATAGCCTATCTCCTGCAAGACGTGCATGGCGGCACCCGCGTCTTTTGCTTCGATGATCCGGTTCAGTTTATCTTTTGTGATCAGTTTTGATTCCATCGCCTTGACTCTGGCCGTGGCAAACGGATAACTGCTTGTTGTTTCAGACATATTTCTCCTGTTAATTATCGCAATTCTCAAACAGAACCGCCGCGACTTCTGTTTCAGCCTCGTGCCAGGCTTCGCTGAGCTGCGCTTCCAAAGACAGATTGATCTCCATGCCGCCGAAAATGTACACAAACCCGCCGCGTATATCTATTTTCTCCGCCGAAAACGCGATCCGGCCTTTGCCAACCTTTTTTTCCAACGCCTTGTTGACGTCAGCCAAAAAAGCGTCGCCCAACCGCGTTTCGCTTTTGGAAACCGCGATACTGCCTTCGCCTGTAACGGCGCATCCGATCAGCTTCTCTTTCATCAGCTTTAGGTACTGCGCATCGTCAAGCGCCGCAAGTTTTTCAAGCGCCCGCGCCTTTGCCTTTTGCATCATCTCCTGTTTTGCGGCAAGAAGCTGTTTTCTGTATTCGAGGTCATACACCGCGGTCATGCGTCTTTTCTTTTCCAGCGCGGCATCGTGCGCCATTTTATCAATCTCAGCTTTGCGTTTGCCGATATCACGCATCAGCGTTTCGTACATGGCCGCTTTTTTTTCCTCGGCCTCGCGCCATAACTTTTCGGCCTCGTTCTTAGCATCGCTTTTTATTTTTTCTATAAGTTTTTCCGCTCCGGCCAATTTATTTCACGTCCTTTACACTCTGCCGAGCAGTATGGTCAGCATCGATATCAGCAGTGCCAGCACTGCGTACGTTTCCACCATGATGGCCATCGTGATCGCTTTTCCCGATTCTTCCGGTTTTTTGCCAAGGAGGCCGATGCCCGCTACCGCCGTTTTACCCTGCGCGATCGCCGACGAATATCCGACGAACGCGATCGGAAGCGCGCCAAGGAAATAGATAAGCCCCTGGGCGGCCGATATCGGTACATCGAGCGGTGTGATAACGCCGTTGTAAAGCAGTATCAAAAAGGCCACCAGCAGTCCGTAGATGCCCTGTGTGCCGGGTAATACCTGCAGCACGATCGCGCGCCCGAACAGCTCCGGATCTTCGGAAACAAGCCCGGCTGACGCCTGTCCCGCAAGGCCCACACCCTTTGCGGAGCCGATGCCCGCGAGCACGACCGCAAACACGGCGCCAACGCTCGAAATGATTAATCCAAAATATCCACCAAAAAGATCCATGTCATTTTCCTCCTGTATTATACTAAAGAGTATTAAGTGATTATCTGTTATCCGCATAAGCGGTGTATTCGCTAATCTTCCAGCCTGTAGTTTTTGGTCCGCATGCTGAGCGGTTTAAACATATGGCCGCCTCCCTCGAAAAATTTCGAAAAGAACTCGATATACTGCAGCCTTGCGGTGTGCACAAAAGCGCCCAGCGTGTTGATCGCGATGTTGAACACGTGGCCGACCGTCAGTACGATGATACCGACGATGTATCCGAATATGCCGCCGAAAAACAGGCTGGCGATCGTGTTGAAGACCATCGCGATGACCGTCGTGGCAAGGCCCATGCCGAAGATACGGCAGTACGAGAGTATGTCGCTCAAATAACCGGTCGCGCCGTATATGCTGGCCAGTCCGCCGACAGCTTTGCCAATGATGCCTTTTTTGTGGCGTCCCTGTGTCAAGAGGAGTATGGCGACGCCGGCGATCGCAAGATATGTACCGACAGTACCGGTCACGCCGCCAAACACAAGCATGACGGCGCCGGCAAGCACCATGATCCAGGAGACATTGTCAAAAACCGCCGACCATACTTTGCCCCGCTTGATATTAATATACGCGCCCATGCCGAGGCCGAACATCAGATGGATAATGCCGATACCGAGACAGATGATCAGCATGCTCATTGCGTCCTCAAGCGGGTTGATGATTGACGGGACGCCCTCGATGCTGAATATCGTACCGAAGAACAGGCCCCAAAGCGACGTCGATATGCCGCAGATCATGATCACTGTCGTGACTTTACGGAACATACCGTCCGGTTTTTTGAGCTTGAGCACCAATAGTGCGCCAAACGTCAGTATCAGGCCGTACGCGAAGTCGGCGATCATCATGCCGAATATTAAAAAATAGAATATGGACATTAGGAAATTTGAATCAAACCCCTTTGCCGAAGGAACGGAATACAGTGTTGTGACGGCTTCAAACGGCGCAACGGCTTTTGCGTTTGCAAACGCTGTCGGCGGCATTTCGTCTTCTTCGGGGTCTCTGAAGGCAATGTAAGACTCGGGCGCGATATCGAGAACGGTCTTTTCCACATGGTCCTGGTCGTCCGCAGTAACCCAGCCTTCAAGCATAAACGTTGCGCCGGTCTCGCCGAGATGTTCGACGCAGCGCTCTCTTTCTATCTCGTTTATAAGGTAGTCTTCCAATGCCTGTAGCATCGGTTTGTCTTCGGAAAACCTCAGGGCATTTTTTTCGTACTCTTTTGTTTCGTTATGAAGCGACTCAAGTTCGTTTTTATAATCGAATATGAGATCGCGCGGTGTACCGTACAGATCTTTCGTATAAGCTTCCGAAAAGCCGATAAACTTAAGTTCGCCCGTCAGTCTTTCGTAAATATCATGATGCATGATAACATAAACGGAAAATATGTCATTTTGTTCGTCGACCGTTTCAAAACAGGCCAACTCGCCATATTCTTCACGGATACGTATGTATTCTTTCTCGTTTTCGGAAGGAATCGTACCAAGAAGGCTTTTTGAATATCTGCCGGTGCCAACGCTTTCAAGCGGCGCGTCAAACTTTTCATAAGGCTCAAGCTGAATTATTTTGTTTTTTATCTGCTGCCTTCTTGTTTTTAAGGCGGTCATGTCAAACGAAAACCGCTTGATTTTTTGGATGGCCTCGTCTGCTTCCAAAAATTTGCCGCGCATATCTTTCAGCGCGGATCTTGATATACCCGGCTTTGACATAAGAAACGGCGTTTTTGCATCGTCATATTTTCTGATCAGCGCCAACGATTCGCGGACATTATCAAGCCGCGTTTCAAGGCCGCCAAGCGACAGCGCCAAACGCGCAGGGCTTAAATCCTCCTCATTGGTGGTGACGATCTCTACCGCGCCAATATTTTGAAGTGCCTTAAGCACAGCGCTCTTTCTGTCGGCATGTGCGATAAGCGTGACCCTTTTCATATCCAAAAGCGCCATATTATTTCAGAATCCTCTCCAGACAAACATCCGCGGCGCTGGAAAGCTTTTTTTCTGCGTCCTGCTTTAGCTTTTCACACGCTTTCATTCTTTGCTTGAGCAGCGCGTCAAGCTCTTTCTTTGCCGCCTGCTGCGCCGCATCAACGATTGCGATGCTGTCCCGCCTCGCCTCTGTAAGCAGCTTGTCCTTGATTTCCTCGTTTTCCTGCTGGGCAAGCTTTATTGCGTCTTTTGCCGCAATAGCGGCCACGCGTCTTGTTTCGCAGGCCATTTCTTCAGCCGCTTTTATTTCTGTTAAAACATCAATCGCCATTGTTTCCCTCTCGTCATTTCGTACCAAAAAGCCTGTCACCGGCGTCGCCGAGGCCGGGAACAATGTATCCGTGGTCATTCAGACGCTCGTCAAGCGCCGCGATATATATATCGACATTATCGTGTTCTTTCTGAACAGCGGATACGCCTTCGGGTGCGGCGATCAAACATACAAGTTTGATGTTTTTAACGCCGTGCTTTTTTAAGAGTTCGATCGCGCCGTTTGCGCTTCCGCCGGTGGCGAGCATCGGGTCAACGATGATAAAATCCCGCTCTGCAGCGTCTGTCGGAAGCTTGCAGTAATATTCCACGGGTTTCAGCGTTTCGGGGTCTCTGTAAATGCCGATATGCCCGACCTTTGCGGCGGGAACCAGCGACAGTATGCCGCCCACCATACCAAGCCCGGCTCTGAGTACCGGCACGACGCCGATCGTTTTTCCGGATATCACTTTTGTTTTTGCCTTGGCGACAGGCGTTTCGATCTCAACTTCTTTCAGCGGCAGGTCTCTTGTGACTTCGTATGCCATCAGCATGGCCAGCTCGTCCACAAGAAGCCGAAAATCGCGCGTACCCGTTTTTTTATCCCGAATCAGTGATATTTTGTGCTGTATAAGCGGGTGGTCCAATATCATCAGTTTACCCATTATTGACCTCCAGAAATATTTTCAAAAAAGAAAAGGGGAAACGGCTTAGCGTTTCTCCAGATTCATTATTTTTTCTATTCTTTTGATATGACGGGCGCCATTGGAAAATTTTGTTTCCAAAAACGCGTCGACAAGCGCAATAGCAAGGCAATCTCCGATCACTCTTGCGCCGAGCGCCATCACATTGGCATCGTTGTGTTCCCTTGTCGCCTTTGCCGAGAACACATCGGATACAAGCGCGCATCTGATACCGTTAATTTTGTTGGCCGTCAAAGACATGCCGATACCCGTACCGCATATCAGTACGCCAAAATCCGCCGTGCCCGAAACGACGGCATCGCATACCGGAACTGCGAAGTCCGGATAGTCGCAGGAATTGGTATCGTATGTTCCGCAGTCCAGCGTATCGTATCCTTTTTGTTTTAAATGTGCCACGATGGCGTTTTTCAGATCAAATCCGCCGTGGTCGCTTCCAAGTGCAATTTTCATTGTGGTTTATCCTCCAAGTATGTTCTATAAAATATTTAAAAGTTTTATTGTTGATAAAAATAAAACTTGTTAACCGACCTCATGCTACAGGATATCAAATAATATATAAAAAATCAACCAAAGAATAGACAGGAAAGATTTTGCGGATCAGCCTATATGCCGTGATATTTATTATGGTTTGATATGGCGTAAAACATGGTGTATAATACATTCGAAATAATATTGGGGGCAAAGAAGTTGAAAAGCATCTATGATATCGTGGTCAAGATCGGGTCTATGGCGCTGATCCGTCCCGAGGACGGGGATATTGACTATAACATTTTCTCAAGGCTGGGAAGCGATCTTCGGCCCGGTATGCTGCTCGTCAGCTCCGGCGCAACAGAGATCGGGCGTATCGATTATCAAAAAAGATGCGGCAAAGAACTAAAAGGCGACGACGAGGATATCAAGACAGACTATGCGGCGCAGGGGCAGTCGATATTGATGCAGACCTACCGCCAGTATATCAACCCCGCCTATTCATTGCGCCAGGTGCTTGTCGAGCACAGCCATTTCAACGACGCTGAAAAAAGAGAGCATATATTAAAGCTGCTTCTTCGGGCGCCGGCACAGAACGCGATACCGATCATCAACTATAACGACCCTGTATCAAGCGAAGAGAACCGGAAGATGGAGCTTAAAAAAATAGGCAACGGCGGCAGAGAGGTCGTCGAGTGTGTCGATAACGACGAGACAGCGGCGGTCGTCGCGATGCTTGTCCGCGCCAAAACGCTTGTGATACTGACTTCTTTGGACGGCATATACAAAGACCGCGGGGATGCGTCGACACTGATACACGATATATCAGGGCACACGCCAAAAGAGCTTGAACAAAACGTGGCCAGGATCATCGATTACTGTACGGGCGCGTCGCGCGCGGGCGCAAACGGCGCGGGCGCGAAACTAAAGTATTCGCTTGGGCCGGCGAAGAAAGGCACGCATGTGTATATCGCAAAAGCCAGCAGCCGTGTCGGCGATATTATTTCCGGCAAAGCAAACAGCACGCATATTTATATTCAGGAATAACTGGATTTTTATATATAACCGTCAGTTTTTATCGGTAACAGCCATAACATAGTTTTCAAGTATGATTTCGGCATGCTCCCTGTCTTTTTTTGATAACCTGGAAAGCATGTTTTCAAGCTTCGTTTTTTTTGTTTCGCCTTCTTCACCGAACAGTATAAAATCGGCAGATAAGTTCAGCGCCTTTGCTACCTTGTACAGCGACCTGGCGCTCATACACTTTCTGCCCAATTCAATTTCTGCAAAAAAATGAACGGATAGTTCGGTTTGTTCTGCCAGCTGTTCTCTTGTCAAGCCCAAAGCTTCACGGCGGTTTCTTACTCGTTTTCCTATCTGGATAATCAAATCATCTTTCATATAAGTACCTCAGCACTATTATAGGTATTACTATCGGTGTTATACATTGGCTAAAGTAATTGCAAATAATGTACTATCGTGGTAGTATAGATATAAAAAAGGAAGACACCGGAGGTCGCATGAAAACAAACGACGAAAAAAAGCTGGAAAAAGAGCGGCAAAAACTTGAAAGCCTTGTGGACGAGGCATTAAAAAAAGGCACGCCGATATCTCAAACGTACGATATCATGAATCAGTGCGAAAAGATCAACCGAATGAGCGGCGAAAAACACAATGTTTTGCAGGATGAAGAGATACAAAAACAAAGCCGCAGGGTCGATGTTCTGTTTGCAAGGGTGCAAAAACAAAGAGGAGAGAGTTAAAAGACCCGTTAGGGCAAGATATGATGCTTGTTCTTGCCCCATCCGCATGATAAAATACTTGCGTTATGAATATGCGCAAAGAACGCTATACGGCACACTTTTTTCTTGCGGCGGCGGCCGTCGTGATCGTCTATATGATACTCTATCGGGTGCTCTGCCAGGATATTCTGTCGCACAGCATCTACGATTCGTATACCCGTCAGGCCGAGATGTGGTGGCAGGGATCCTTAAGTTTGCCCGAAAACATATCGTGGCTTGAGATCGCGGTCTATAACGGGCGGTATTTTATCAGTTTTCCGCCTTTCCCGACTGTTGTGCAGTTTTTGCTGTACCCCGTATTTGGCATTAACACGCCGGACAATCTGATCAATACGATGTTTGCGCTGGGCGCGTTTGTGCTGATCTACCGGTTGTTGATGCGGCGCGGGTACAGCGGGCTATACGCATCCTTGCTGGCGCTGTTGATGACGGTGGGATCAAACCTGCTCTATCTCTCCCTCACCGGCTGGGTATGGTTTTCTGCGCAGACCCAGGGCTTTTTTCTGTCCGCGCTTTGTGTCTATCTGATCGTCAGCAAAAAGAAGATCGCGTGGTATTTCTCATTCCTGTGCCTCGGGTTTGCTTTTGCGTGCAGGCCGTTTCAGATCGTGTACGCGCCGCTTTTGCTGTATCTGCTTTACAAAAACACCGATGAGGGCAAAGGCTTTTGGCGGACGCTTATGGGCTGCGTCAAATATGTGCTTCCGCTTGTCGCTGTCGGCATATGCGTGGCGGCCTATAACGCTGCGCGGTTTGACAGTATATTTGAGTTCGGGCACACTTATCTGCCCGAGTTCCAAAACGACCCGCAATTCTCGCTTGCGTATATTCCGCAGAATTTCCTGGAGATTTTGAAACTGCCGAATCTGCAGGACGGATATTTCTGGCCGCGGTTCAACGGTACACTGTTCTTCCTTGTTAATCCGGTGTACGTGCTTCTTGCGGTCAGCATGGCCAGGAACCGGTTTGGCGCCAGGCAGATCATCTATACGCTGTGCCTTGCCGCGCATTTTGTGCTGATGCTCTCGCACAGGACGATGGGCGGGTGGCAGTTCGGCTCCCGGTACCTTGTCGATATGATACCGTTTATGCTCGTGATATTCGCGGACGATAAAAGCGATAAAACGCAAAGCATTACCAAAACAGCCGTACTGCCCGCGGCGCTTGCCCTGATCGGTATCGCCGTCAACATATGGGGCGCGGTATGGTTCTATACGATGGCATAAATAAAAACGGACGGTCAAGATGTATTTAGAAAACCTTGTATTAAAAAACTACAGAAATTATGAGACCTTGAACGTGCGTTTCCAGAACGGCATCAACATACTGCAGGGCAAAAACGCCGCGGGGAAAACGAACGTGCTTGAAGCGATCGGTTTTTTAAGCTACGGCAAATCTTTCAGGACACAGAAAGACACCGAATGCATCAAAGACGGGTGTGAGGCCGCGTATATCAAAGGCGGTATCATGCGCACGCAGGGACAGCTTAGCGTCGAAGCGCTGCTCTCGAGGCAGGACAAGAAAAGCCTGAAAGTTTCGGGACAGCCTGCGCGCAAAATGGGAGAACTGTTTGGCAACTTTATTGCGGTCGTGTTCTCGCCCGAGGACATAAAGGTATTGAAAGAATCGCCGGCGCTTCGCCGCCGGTTTATCGATATGGAGATATCAAAGCTGAGGCCCATTTATTTTTATGACCTGCAGGAATATTACAAAGCGCTGGCGCAAAAAAACGCGCTTTTGAGATCCAGAATGAAACAAGAACAGCTGGGCAAGCTGGTTTCGGTATACAACGAACAGCTGGCGCAGCACGGCGAAAAGATCATATTGCAGCGGCGGTCTTTTTTACAGCGTATCGAGGAGCTGAGCAGAGCGATACACCGCGACCTCTCGGCAGGAGAAACACTGTCGCTCAGATACAAAAGCAGCGTCAAGTCGGGCGATATCAGGCAGACGCTTTACGACAAGATGGAAAAGTCACTTGCCTCAGAGATTGAACAGGGGTTTTGCCTTTACGGGCCGCACCGCGAGGATATTGCGGTGTCGCTTGACAACAGCGAGATCAAGGCGTATTCGTCGCAGGGACAGATACGCACAGCCATGCTGTCGCTTAAGCTTGCGACGCTTGATGTGGCGTCCGCGGATTTTGGAGAAAGCCCGGTGCTGCTGCTGGACGACGTATTCTCAGAGCTTGACGAGGCCAGGCAGGCGGCGCTATTGTCGCGCATCAAAGATACGCAATGCTTCATCACCACCGCTGTGCCGATGGGAAGCGTTGCCGGAGCCGTCTATACCGTTGAGAATGGTATGCTGAAATCGTAAAGTTCATATCATCCTGGTCATGATAAAACCGGAGCAGAGCCCAAACAGCGCAAACAGCGCTCTTTTTTTTTCGCCGCCCGCCGGAATCAGCTCTTTGAGCGATATATAGAGCATCGCGCCGCCCGCAAACGAGATGCACAAAGAGACCATGCCGCGGGAAATACTGCCGACAGCCGTGCCGATAAGCGCGCCCGCGGCGGTTGGCATTCCTGTCAGGAAAGCCAGAAACAGCATCTTGAAGACCGGCATGCCCGACAGCCTGAACGGAAGGCATACCGCCAGGCCTTCGGGTATGTTGTGCACGAGCATCAGCAGCGAAAGGCTGAGCGCCAGCCTTTCGCTTTCCACAAGCGACGAACCGATCGCGAGGCCTTCGGGCAAATTGTGCAGCGCGATGCCGGTAAGCACAAGCAGGCCTGTCGCATAGAGCGAAGGCTCATGCTTGTGAGAGATAAAAGGAGCCAGCAGCGAAAAGAAAACGCCGCCTGCCGCCGTGCCGCAGCCCATCACGATGATGCCGCCCAAAGCCGCGCTTTCGATCAGCATGTCGAAGAAAACGACGGCGACCATCAGGCCGCCCGCGAACGCGAGATACGGGCGCGAGGCTTTGACTCTTTTGCCGATCAGCATCGCGATGATGCCGCCCAACACTGTGCCCGCGGTGCCGACGACGGAGCCCAGAAGCGCGCTTTCAATATACATAAAGGTACCTCATCAACAACATCTGTTATGTATACGCGGGGAAAAGCGCTTGATATGACAAGAAAAGAAAGAAACGGGAAGAGGCGAAACACCAAACGGCGTGCGCTGTGGTATAATCAAACATATCAAAACAACAAGAGGACGAATCCATGCGGCTATTTATCGGTATCAAAACAGGATGCGAAAGCCACTTGCTCTCCCTGCAACATGAGTTGAAAAGGCTGGGCAAAGGCAATTTCACAGACGCGCGCAATCTGCATATCACGCTGAAGTTTCTAGGCGAGGTGCCGCCGGGTAAAGTGGGAAGCATATGTGAAGCCATGGCCGAAACACACGCGAAAGCCTTTGGGCTTGAATGCAGAGGCGTTGCGCAGTTTTATAAAAGCGGTATCGTGTCGGCCAAAGTGGTCGGAAACTTGAAAACCCTGTCCGCGCTGCACGCAAGCCTGGAAACGGCGCTGGAGAAAAGAGGCTTAAAAAAAGATCAGAGGCCCTATCGGCCGCATATCACGCTGGCGCGGCAGTTTCACGCGTTTGCCGGCATGAATGTTGAAGAGATACCATGCACCAGCTGCGGGTTCAAAGTTGAAGAAATCGTTCTGTTTGAGAGCAAGAGGGAGGGCGGCCGGCTGGTGTATGAGCCGCTGTTCGTGAAAAGGCTGGGGTGAAGAATAGAAGGGATTGCTGATATAAAATGTATAAAGAGGTAACTGAGAAATTACAAGAGATTAGAAGGATTCTAAATTTCCCTTTATTTCGAGCAAAACATTTTAAAAATAAAGATTTTTGGAATCAAATGTGGGCTTCGTGTGATGTTTTAGAAGATACAAATGAAGGTATTGAATATTATAGAACATGCGAATATAAGGATAACAATATTGGTTTTAAATATTTACATTTATATGGACTTTTACAACTTGTATTTGTCCAGCAAAACGCTTTATGGCATCTTTCAGAAACATTAGGAAAAACGATTGAACCTACAAAAACACCAGAAATTGACAAGATACGAGATATAAGGAATAGCTCGATAGGACATCCTACTAAGAAAAGTAATAATGAATTTATTTCTATTTCGCGTACTACAATGAATAAATGTGGTTTTAAATATATGAAATGGAAAAAAGATTATTATAATATTCGTTCTGTTAATATTGATGAAGTATTAGAAACTCAATTATATTGGCTTATTGAAAGTGTTGATATTTTATTAGAACATTTAAAAGGAATTTGGAATACCATGTGTAAAGAATTTGAAAAAAAATTAATGATTGATTACATTCCTTCTGACCTCGATTTTCGAATGGAAAAACTAACAACTTATGATAAAGTCATGGCATTAAATTATGGACATAAAGGAATTAAGGATTTTGTTGACAAGCTAAACAAAGAATATAAAAATAGATATGGTGAAGATGGACGTGAAATGGCCGGTACATCATATTTATTTAAGGAACTATTCTTTATTCTTAATTATTTTTACGAAGTACTAATTTCAACTAAAGAATACAATGAAATAGAATATGGTTTATTTAGCGAAATGTTAAGAGATAAGATAAATAAATTAAAAGAGAGCTGCATGGTAATCGATAATGAAGCAACTACTAGATTATAAAGATAAAGCGGACTTTTTATTTGGTTTTATCTTTTTATAAACAGCCTGTCTTTATGCTTGTTCAGCAAAAAGAACAGCGGCATGCCGAGCGCGTAGCAGGCGATCGCCTGCCCGGCGCCGACGTACAGCACGGACAGCCAAAAGGGCAGTTCTGCCAGATAATAGAGAAGCGCGCCGACGGCAAACGCGTTGACGACGACGGACGGCAGCGGCAGCAGCCATTTTTTCCTGATATAGTGCGTAATGAGCGCGGCCACAAGCGTCGCGAGAGAGCCAAACACGACGTCAAAAATACCAAGAAAGCTGAATATGTTGGCCAGCAGGCACCCGATAAAAAGCCCGGGGATTGCCGCCGGCGTAAAAAACGGCAGTATGCACAGTGCCTCGGAGACGCGCATCTGCAGCTGACCGTAGCTGATCGGCGCGACGGCCATTGTCAGCGCGAAATAGACAGCGGCGATGATACCCGCTTCCGCCATGAACCGGACGGTAAAAACTTTTTTCATATCAGCCCACCACGATATTCGCGATGCGCCCGGGTACGATGATAACCTTGCGAACGGTCTTTCCGTCAAAATATGACCTGAGATCATCCGAGTTCATGATGATACGCTCGATATCTTCCTTTGTCGCGCCCGAGGGCACGTTAAACCGCGCACGCACGCGGCCGTTGATCTGCAGCGGCATCTCGATCGTGTCGAGTACGAGCGCGCTCTCGTCGCATACCGGATATGCGGCATCGAATACGGAGTATTTTTCGCCGGCGGCCTCCCAAAGCTCTTCCGCGAAATACGGCGCGAACGGCGCAATCAGCAAAATAAGCGTTTTTGCCGCGCTGACCGATGTGTCTTTGTCCGGATTCGCGTCGATATATTTGCCGAGCGCGTTGACAAGCTCCATCAGCCGCGCGATCGCCGTGTTGAACTGGAAGTTCTCGATATCGGCGGACACGTGCTTGACCGCGTAGTTCTCGGCGTACAGTATCTCCCTTTTGCCGTCTTCGCGGGATTCTTTGACGGCGATCAACTGCCCCGTGATACGTTCGACGCGCTCGAGGAACCTGTGCACCGCCTTTAGGCCGTCCTCGTTCCACGGGCCGCCCTCGATGTATGAGAACCCGAAGCCAAGGTACGTGCGGAACACGTCGCTGCCGTATTTTTGTATGTATTCATCGGGAGAAATCACGTTGTCTTTTGTTTTGCTCATGCGCGCTCCGTCGGGGCCCAGTATCACGCCCTGATGCACAAGCGACGTGAAAGGCTCCTCAAAATCAATATACCCCATGTCATGGAGCGCCATCGTGAAGAACCGCGCGTACAGCAGATGCATGCATGCGTGCTCGGCGCCGCCGATGTATTTGTCGACGGGCAGCATCTTGTTGATCCATTCGGTATCAAACGCCACATCGCTGTTTTTGTTGTCGGGATACCTGAGGAAATACCACGACGAGCAGACGAACGTGTCCATTGTGTCCGCGTCGCGCCGGGCAGCTCCGCCGCATTTCGGGCAAACGGTATGCATGAACGATTCGGATTTGAGGAGCGGCGACGTGCCATCCGGCGTAAAGTCGACATCATACGGCAATGTGACCGGCAGGTCGCTCTCGGGTACGGGTACTTCGCCGCATGTGTCGCAGTAGACGATGGGTATCGGCGCGCCCCAATAGCGCTGGCGCGATATCAGCCAGTCCCTGAGGCGGTAGTTGATCTTATAATCACCCTTGCCCATTTCTTTCAGTTTATCGATGATTGCAGCTTTGCCTTCTTCCACGCCGAGGCCGTCAAACTCTTCACTGTTCGTCATCACGCCGTATTCGACGTAAGGCAGGTCGTCGTTCTCGTCGCCCTTTGCCTCGATCACGCGTTCGATGGGCAGGTCGTACTTCTGCGCAAACTCGAAGTCGCGTTCGTCATGCGCGGGTACCGCCATCACGGCGCCCGTGCCGTAGGTGAAGAGAACATAGTCCGCGACATAGACCGGTATGCGCCGTCCGTTGATCGGGTTGATGGCGTATGCGCCCGTGAACACGCCTGTTTTCTCCCTCGCGGTCGAAAGGCGGTCAATCTCGCTGGCACGCGCCGCATAGTCGAGATAATCCTCGACGGCTTTTTTCTGTTTTTCTGTCGTGACTTTCAGCGTTAAAGGGTGCTCGGGTGCCAACACGGCGTATGTGCAGCCGTACAGCGTATCTGCCCGCGTCGTGAACACGGTGAACGACGCGCCGTTTTCAAGCTCGAACGTGATCTCGCCGCCGACCGATTTGCCGATCCAGTTTCGCTGCATCGTTTTGGTTTTCTCGGGCCAGTCGAGTTTGTCAAGACCGGTGAGCAGCCGTTCCGCGTAGTCGGTGATCTTGAAGAACCACTGGGTCAGATTTTTTTTGATAACAGGCGTTTCGCACCGCTCGCAGCAGCCGTCAACGACCTGTTCGTTGGCGAGAACGGTGTTGCAGCCCTCGCACCAGTTGACCGGCGCTTCTTTGCGGTACGCAAGGCCCTTTTCATACAGCTTTAAAAAACACCACTGCGTCCATTTATAGTAGTCGGGCATGCACGTTTTGATCTCGTAATCCCAGTCAAACATTGCGCCCATCGCTTTTAACTGCTTTTCCATCGTGACGATATTTGCAAGCGTCGAATCCTGCGGATGGATGCCCGTTTTGATTGCGTAGTTTTCTGCCGGAAGGCCGAACGCGTCGAACCCCATCGGCTGAAAAACTTCGAACCCTTTCATGCGCATATACCGCGCATAGGTGTCCGACAGTCCGTAGTTGTACCAGTGCCCGACATGAAGCTTGGCGCCCGACGGATATGAAAACATCTCGAGCACATATTTTTTATTATCGGCCTGTGATCTGTCGAATTTGTAAAGGCCGCTCTTGTCCCATTTTTTCTGCCATTTCTTTTCTGTTTGTAAAAAGTCCATACACGATACTCCCTGTTATTCAGCTCCGTACATTATTATATATAATCGATAAAAAATCAAGCCTCGTTGTGCTGACAAAAATGATAAGCATTTGTGTCTACCCGATCAGTGTCGCGACGGCTGTTGCGGACACACCCCGCCCTTCTCCTTCAAAGCCCATGCCTTCGGTGGTTGTTGCCTTGACGCTGACGGCGCCCGGGTCTGTCTGAAGCGCAGAGGCGATATTTAGCCTCATCTGCCCGATATACGGTGCCAGTTTCGGCTGCTGCATCACGATGGTGGCGTCGATGTTGACGATACGAAAGCCTTTATCCGCAACGATGTCTCTTGTGCGTTCTAACAGCATTATGCTGCTGATGCCGCGAAATTCATCGGTACACGGGAAATGCACTCCGATGTCGCCCGCCGCGGCCGCGCCCAGTATCGCGTCGATGATGGCATGCAGCAAAACGTCTGCGTCGCTGTGCCCCAAAAGCCCGTGCGTGTGGGCGATATTGACGCCGCCTAATACGAGAGGCAGCCCCGGCTCTAGCCTGTGCGCGTCATATCCCGTGCCTGTGCGTATCTGCTCTCCCACGATATGCCTCCCGAACAATATATCGTCCTTTGTCGTGATTTTGATATTGTCATAATGCGCCGCCACAAAGCTGACCGGGACACCCTGGCGCTCAAGCAGGGCGCATTCGTCCGTGCCGATGAAGCCGTCCGCTTTCGCTTTGCTGTGCGCGGCCATGATGATGCGGTATAAAAACGCCTGCGGCGTCTGAATATTGACAAGGTTTTCTCTGTCGATCGTTCCCGTAATAACATCGCCGTTGATCGTTTTGATGGTGTCTTTGCTTTTAACGCCGGCCGCCGCCGCGCCGGTATTCGCTGCCTTTTTAATGCACGCTTTGATGACGCCGCTGTCAACAAAACACCGCGCGCCGTCATGCACGACGACCACGTCATCGCTGGCGGCGCCGCGCAGCG
>JAQTSP010000223.1 GCA_028711205.1 Eubacteriales bacterium
CGTTTTTGAACCGTCGCAGAAAGAAGCGTAAAGCGATTTGTTTTCATAAACGACGCCGTACTTATCAAGTTCCGCCTGTATCGTATCCCTGTTCCATTTGATCTGGCTTCCACCCATATCGCTTCTGCCAATCGCCAGCACGTCAAGGCCGATCGCCTTTGCTTCATAATACTGCAGCATCGCGCTTCCGGGTTCATCGCCGTATATCCCAGTATAGACGACGCCCGCGTTTCTTGCCCACATATTCATTATATTGCCTATGCAGACATCGCCTTCCGCGCACATCGCCACATAGTGTTTTTTATTTTGGATTGCCTGAATTCCTGCTGTCGCATAAATTTCCGGCGCGCCTGTCGATTCGCATACAACCTGTATCCGCTCTGCGCCGGTGGCCACTTCAAGCTTTGTCGTAATGACTTTTTTTCCGCTTTTCAATGCCTTTTCAGCATCTTCCGCGGTTTCGCAGCGCTCAATCCTGCTTTTGTCAACGCCTGTCTCTTCCATTGCGTTTTGCGCTTTTTCAATATCGATATCACAAGCGATATCAAGTTCCATCCCTGTCGTCGCACCGATGGATTGCGCAAAATAGGTACCCATCTTTCCTGTACCGATCAATGATACATGTATGGGCGTCCCTTCCATTGCCAGTTTTTCAAGTTCTTTGCTCAGTTCAAACATAACGTTCTCCTTACTCAATATTAGATATGTCCATTACTTACCCGGTTATATCAGGGAATCTCCCTCCGGCACCTGGATAAACTCATACTTCAAACCGCCGATTTTATCGGCATCTATATACGCAAGACCTCTTCCCGGCTTCGCAAGCTTTCCGACGGGCACGTATTCTATGACTTCAAACCCTTTTTTCCTGCATTCCTCAAGCGTTTTTTCAAGGTCTTTCACCACAAAGCCCAGGTGGTCCACGCCTTCGCCCTTCTCTTTGAGGAAATCCAAATGCACAGAGTTCCCGCCTTTTACCTCGATCAGTTCGATCACCATCGAGCCATATTGGCACATCGCAATTTTTAATTGCTGCTCTGTTTTTTCACCGTAATAATAGACTTCTTTTGTATCCGATTCGAATCTTACCGTAAACGGGCCGACGCCCAGTACTTCTTCATAGTATTTTACCGCCTGATCCATATCCTTAACCACAATGCCTATTTGTGCAAAATTACTGCCATCTACCATTAAAATTACCTCTCATCATCATTATGTTACCGCATCATAAGTGAAACGATATGCTTTTTGCACAATACGTCATTTATGCCGGCTGCTTTTCCTGTTTTTCTTTTTTCGCGATTTTCACACCCGTCCGTGAAGACTGGTACCCGTCGAATACGACCGCTGCGAGCAGCACAGATCCTTTTATCACCAACTGTATAAATTCGTCGAAACCCAGTATGACAAGTCCGTTGCTGATAACAGCGAATATGAGCACGCCGATAAATGAGCCTGTGATGATGGTTCCCTTACCACCCGACAAGCTGACTCCGCCTAAAACGACGCCGGCCAGTGTGTTGAGTGAGTATTCCATGCCGACTGTCGGCTGTCCGGACGCAACGCGGCCCAACATAACGATGCCTGCGATGGATACCAAAAATCCCATGATCGCAAAGCCCGTGTTGCGTATGGCGTTGACATTGATACCCGACAGCTTGGCCGCCTTGGTATTTCCGCCTATCGCGTACATAAACCTGCCAAGATATGTTCTCGAAAGTATGAGCTGCCCCGCGATCAATATGACGATCATAATGATAACGGGTATGGGAAGGAACCCAAAAACATTTCCTTGAGAAACAACCTTGAGCCCGTCCGGGATACCGTATATCGGCAGGCCGCCGCACAGCATGTACGCCACTCCCTGCATGATCTGCTGCATGGCGAGCGTGGAAATAAGCGACGGAACTGCAAACCTGGAAACGATAAACCCGTTAAAAAAGCCGATGCCGGTACAAGCTATCATCGTGATAATCAGCGCCAATGGGGTCGCTACATTGTATGTAACGATCAAAAGTGCGGAGAGCACCGTCGCAAATGAAAGCACGGAGCCACTCGATATATCGAAGTTTCCGCCGACGAGCACGAACGTCATGCCGACGGCTATGATAGCGGAAATGGATACCTGGCGCGCAATGGTAATAAAGTTGCTTGCTGTCATGAACCTGTCGGGTGCAAGTATGCACAAAATAGCAATCAGAACAATGAGCACCGCTAATATTGTGTATTTTTTTAATATATCTCTTATATTCATCATTATTTATCTTCCTCCAATTACATGCCTGTGGCAGCCAAATCAAGCACGCGTTCCTGGTCAAATTCATCACGGCAGAGTTCACCGGTGACGCGTCCCTCACAAAAAACCATAATGCGGTGCGCCATACCCAAGAGTTCCTCGAGCTCGGATGAGATCATGATAACGGCAACTCCGCTGTCCGCAAGCCCCTTGATCAGATTGTAAAATTCCTGCTTTGCGCCCACATCGATTCCCCTCGTAGGCTCGTCCAAAATCAATATCTTAGCATCAGCCGCAAGCCATTTTGCAAGGACCACCTTCTGCTGGTTCCCGCCGCTCAGGTTCTGTACGATCTGGTCTAAGGAAGGTGTCCTGATATCAAGGCTTTCCTTCATTCCCTGTGCGTATTCCTTCTCTTTCTGTCTCTGTATCCATAATATTTTTGATAATCTCTTGAGTACAACAAATCCGATATTTGATTTGACCGTCAGGCAAAGCACAAGCCCTTCCTGCTTTCTGTCCTCCGGTATAAGGCCTATACCCAACGCAACGGCGTCACCCGGCTTTTTGATGGTGACCTCCTTCCCATTCAGGAAAATCTGTCCCTTCTCAAGCTTTTCAAGGCCAAACACGATGCGCGCGAACTCCGTTCTCCCAGCGCCGATCAGACCGGCGAGTCCGAGTATCTCACCCTTTCTCACCTTCAGCGAGATATCCTCCACGCCTTTCCCCGTTACGTTTTTTGCCTCTAAAACGACGTCGCCCATTGCCTCTTTGCAGGACGGGAAGCATTCGACAAACTGCCTGCCGACCATGTGGCGGATCAGCACATCCCTCTCCGCATCCTTGATATCGAGCGTTGTAATCATATGGCCGTCCCGCATCACCGAAACACGGTCGCATATCCGGTAAAGCTCCGCCAGTCTGTGAGAGATATAAATAAACGTAACGCCTCTTTTTTTAAGGTTCCCTATGATGTTAAAGAGCGTGTCGACCTCTTGTTTGGAGAGCGGCGCAGTGGGTTCATCCAGTATCAGCAGTTTGACGTCCTTTGAAATGGCTTTCACGATTTCCACCATCTGCTGGTAAGCCACCGTAAGCTCACTGACGAGTGTACGCGGATCAATGTTGATACCCACCATGTCGAACAGCGCTTTGGCCTTGCGCTCTATCTCTTTGTAATTGACCGCCTTATAGATAGGATAGTCTCCCAGGAAGACGTTTTCCGCTACAGACAATGTGGGCACCAGATTGAATTCCTGATAGATCGTCGCGATGCCCAAAGCCCTGACAAGGTGCGGCATCATCTTTTCGTACGTTTTTCCGTTGTATATAATCTTTCCACTGTCCGGGGTATCGGCGCCGGAGATCATTTTGATCAGGGTAGACTTGCCCGCCCCGTTTTCACCGACGATCGCATGCACCTCTCCCTGCTTCACCTCAATGGAAACCTCGTTCAGT
The DNA here is from genome assembly GCA_028711205.1 of Eubacteriales bacterium. GTDB lineage: Bacteria > Bacillota > Clostridia > Christensenellales > SZUA-584 > JAQTSP01. The sequence continues at coordinate 3,698 of JAQTSP010000223.1, forward strand.
GCGCGGACGCCCG
>JAQTSP010000028.1 GCA_028711205.1 Eubacteriales bacterium
ATCATGGGCATGACATGGGAAGAACTTGTCGAAGAGTATAAAGACACTGTTGCTTCAGAAGCTGCGTATGACGACCTTGTTGGCAGTATTGTGCCGACCGAAGCGGAGGTTAAGGCGAAGTACGATGAATATGTTGAAGCCTATCTGGCAGATCTTGAAGAGGATCCGACCCAATATGTATATGATGCCCTGTATGGATATACTATCTATTCTACGCCGGAAGGTGTCCGTAAAGTCAGGCACATACTGATTGCGATTGATGAGGACGCCGCCGCCGCGATCAGCCTGCTGAGAGAAAACGGATATGATACCCAGGCGGATTACCTGCTTGATGCTGCGCTGGCGGATATACAGCTGGAAGCGGACGAAGCTTTGGGCGCTTTGCAGGCGGGAGGGACGACATTTGACGCGGCGATAGAGCAATATAACGACGACGAGGACATACTCGAAGAAGGAACCCCCGTTATAGAAGGTACTGATCAATATGACGAAATGTATGTAGAGGGTGCGATGGCGCTTGAAAACATCGGCGACATATCTGCCGAGCTTATCAAGACAGATTTGGGCTATTACATTATTGAATATTACGCGGATGAAACCGAAGGGCCCGTCGATTATGATGTCGTATACCAGGAAATCTATGACGAACTGCTTGATACACTGCAGAGCGAAGCATGGAGCGCGCTGATAACTCAGTGGGAAGACGCAGCCGTTATCGAGAAGTATGATGAGAATTTAGAATAGATCGGTTTTTATGAAGCCCGTCGGTATTGATATCGCCGGGCTTTTTTATATGAAAAAATTACATATTATGGGTGGAATGGAAGAACAAAAACAGGCGGGCGGTCTTGAAACCATATGGTGAGTGTGTTATATTGACCGTATGACTGCTATCAAGTATAATTAACTGTTAATAATATTATTATACATCCAGGAGGGTTTTAATGGACAAAACTGATAAAGTGGGAATCCTTTTTCCGGAAATTCTTATTCCCGAAGACAAAATAAACAAGAAAAAATGGGCTGTGATTGCATGTGATCAATTCACTTCAAATGAGGAGTATTGGATAAAAACAGCTAAAACCGTTGGCGGCTCGCCGTCCACGCTGCATATCATCGTACCCGAGGTTTTTTTAAATGACGACGATATCGAAGGACGGATATCTCATGCGAAAGAAACCATGGGCAGTTATATAGAAGACGGTGTGCTGGTCCGCCTTCCCAAAGGCGTCGTGCTTGTCGAGCGTGAGACGCCCTTCGGCACGCGCGTGGGGATTGTACTTGCTATCGATCTTGAAAAATATGATGTGGATTATACAAAAAAACCGCTGATCCGGTCAACGGAACAGACAGTCGCCGAGAGAATACCGCCGCGTATCAAGTTAAGAGAAGGGGCGGTCCTTGAATGCCCGCATGCCATGCTGATGCTCAACGATCCGGGCGACAGCGTGATTGCGCCCGTCTATCAGGCAAGAGGGAACCATACAAAGATATATGACACACCGCTTATGTTGGACGGCGGCCATATGAAAGGCTGGTTCATCGACGACCAACAGATACTGGACGGCATTGTGGAATCTCTTGACAAGCTGAAGCAGAATACGAAAGACGGCATGCTTTTTGCCGTGGGCGACGGCAATCATTCTCTTGCGTGCGCAAAAGAAGTCTGGGACAAACAAAAAGAAGAGATGTCCGATGAGGAAAGGCAGGCAAGCCCGTTACGTTATGCGCTTGTTGAAGTGGTCAATCTGTATGACAACGGTATAACCATTCATCCAATACACAAGGTGTTGTTTAACGTAGAGGTGCCAGGCGCATTAAGGCTGCTTGTTTCCATTTTGAACGGTATGGGCACAGAAGCGCGTATGATGTATACAAGAGGCTCAAAAGCGTATGCCAACCAGGATATGCAGATGATCTTTTTTGAGTCGAAGATGTCAAAAGGGCGCATAGAGCTCGGCAAATCAAAGCACGATTTACTGGCCGTTACGCTGACGAAAGCGCTTGATCTGCTGCTAAAAGAAATGCCAAGAGCGACGATAGATTATATCCATGGCGATGAAGAGTTACATGAGCTTTCAAAAAGGCACGGCTGTCTGGGATTCATGATGGAACCGATGATAAAAGACCAGCTTTTTGAAGCTGTGATCAAATACGGCGTTCTCCCTAAAAAAGCGTTTTCTTTGGGCAACGCCCATGAGAAGCGGTATTATTATGAATGCAGGCTTCTTGCCCTGGAAGAAGAGGAACAAAACGAGGACGGGGAGATCGAGCAAATTGAAACGATACAGGAAGTGCCGCAGGAGAAGCAGAGTATTGACGAAATAACGAATGACGACGTGACAGGGGAACAGGATGACACAAGGACTTTGCGCAGAAAAAAGAAGTTTGGACGGAAACGAGACAACGATGATAGTATGTAAATTTGGCGGCAGTTCACTTGCAAACGCCGACCAGATCAAAAAGGTAAAGCAGATCATCGATATGGATGACCGGCGAAAATATATCGTGCCGTCTGCTCCGGGTAAGCGGTTTGACAGCGACATCAAAGTTACGGATATGTTGTATGCTTATTATGCCGCTGTACAGCGCGGGGAAGACACGGAGCCGTTGTTTGGCGATATATGTCAAAGGTTTTTGGATATCCGTGACGGGCTTTGTATCGATACGGATATCGGGGCATATTTGGAAAAAGTGAAAACGGATGTCCTGGGCGGCGCTGGAGAAGACTACACCGTCAGCAGAGGCGAGTATTTAAACGGCATACTCATGGCCGATTATTTGGGATATGACTTTGTTGACGCGGCGGAAGTCATATTTTTTAACGCCGACGGTGTATATGAGTCTGAGAAGACAAGGACGGTCATGCGCGGAAAGTTTCGGCATTCGGACAGAGCGGTCGTTCCCGGATTTTACGGCAGCATGCCGGATGGCACGATCAAGACGTTTTCAAGAGGCGGGTCGGATATCACGGGGGCGATCGTTGCCCGGGCGGCGCGCGCCGATGTATACGAAAACTGGACGGACGTATCCGGCTTTCTGATGGCCGATCCGCGTATCGTCGATAATCCGAATGTGATCAAAAAGATCACATACAGGGAACTGAGAGAGTTGTCTTATATGGGTGCCACCGTTTTGCACGAGGACGCGGTTTTTCCGGTATTTAAGGCAAATATTCCGATCAATATAAAAAATACAAACGATCCGGATGACGAAGGTACGTTTATCGTGCCGGACATCGAAGAGAACGACGCCGATACCATTACCGGCATCGCAGGCAAAAAAGGCTTTTCGGTCATCGCGGTAGAGAAAGCCAATATGAATGCGGAGCTTGGTTTTGGCAGGCGCATACTGACCGCGCTTGAGAAGAACGCGATACGGTTTGAGCACATGCCGTCGGGGATCGATACGCTCGGCATCGTTGTGGCAGACAGCGAGATCGAGAACAAACAGGCCGGGTTGCTTGATGACGTCTACAATCTGTGCCAGCCTGATTCTCTGGAAGTGATGGGAGGGCTTGCGCTGATCGCGACGGTTGGCCGTGGCATGATCAACCATATCGGCGTAGCCGCAAAGCTGTTTAGCGCGCTGGCCAAAAGCGATGTGAATATCCGTATGATCGACCAGGGATCGAGCGAGATCAACATTATCGTCGGTGTCGACGAAAAGGATTTTGAAAACGCAATACGTGCGATATACAACGCGTTTTGCAGTTAGGTACGTTTTATGGTTTGGCAGGCAGTCGAAGCGGTTTTGGTGATTTTTCTGATGATCGGTTCCGGACTCTTTGTATCGTGGAGAAAATGGGTCTCGGCAGACGTTGCGAAGGTTTTCCCAAAGATCATTATCAATATAACACTGCCCTGTATGATCATCTACAGCCTGTCGGCCAACTTTTCAAGACAGCAGCTTTATGAGTCCTGGCTGCCTTTGACAATCGTTTTTGCCGTTGTGCCCGTTACGTTTTTTATTGGCAGATTTTTTGCCGGTATTTTAAAAATACCACAGACAAGGCGTGGTGTTTTCACTGTGCTCTTCTCGTTTTCCAATTCGGTGTTTATCGGGTTTCCGGTTGCGCTTGCGCTTTTTGGGGATGCCGGCATGCCGTATGCTTTGTTCTATTACCTTGCGAACACGACTTTTTTCTGGCTGCTCGGCTATTATGTGATCAGAAAGGATGCCGATGCCATCAGCGGAAGGCACAGCGGTGTTCCCGCTGCGGAAGTATTGAAAAAACTGATAACGCCGCCTATCGTCACGGTGCTTGTGATGTTTACCGTCATACTGTTGGGCTTAAAGCTGCCGGATCTCATGATAACAACGGCTGAGTATATCGGGCGCATGACGTCTCCGCTGTCGCTGATGTTTATGGGGTGCGTCATATACGGCATCGGCATAAAAGGCATGGGTCATGAGAAAGGGATGGGCGCTGTGCTGGCCGGCCGGTTTCTTGTGATTCCCGTCCTGTGTTTTGCTGTCTGTACGCTGGTTATCTCGCTGATTTCCCAGGGCGGGGCGACGGTGGATTTTATGCTGATGAGAAACGTATTTACGGTGCAGATATCTCTTCCCGTGATGACGCAGACGGTTATCGTCGCGGAAATGTGCGGCGCGGATACAAAATACGCCACAAAAAACGTTGTGTGGACGACGCTCGCGTCACTCATCACGATTCCTGCCTACATGATATTGTTTCAATACATATAAACAGGCTCATTTGCCGGGCTGTGTCGATATGCGAATATTATATTCATACATGTCCGCCCGGTATACCGCATGCTCGTAATAGAGCGTTTGGCCGTTCCCGGAAAAATACAGGCTGTCAATTTTAAGCACCGGCGTGTTTCTTGTGATGCGAAGATGCTCCTGTTGCTTTGCGTTTGGGTGAAGCGCGGTGACAGAACTGTCCGCACTGGCGATCTTGTGGCCGAACGTGTCGCCGATCAGCTTGTACAGCGATGCCGTCAGGTCTTTTTTCTCAAGCCCGGGGCATATATGAAATGGAATGAACACTTCTTCGAGAGCGACGGGTATATCGTCCGCAAGCCTGATCCTCAGCGCCCGGTACATCTCCGCATCCACTGCCATCAGTTTGTCCGCAATATCTTTTGGCGGTTTTATGCTTGAAAACTCGAGAACTCTGGTGCTCGGCGCAAAGCCTTTTTGCCGCACCGTTTCCGAAAAGCTTGCGATGTTGCGCTGCTGCATTTTCCGCGCGGACACAAATGTGCCGCGGCCCTGCTCGCGGTACAGCGCGCCTGCGGTGACAAGCTCTGAGAGCGCCTGCCGCACCGTCATGCGTGACAGGCCGTGCGTGACGGCGAGCGTGCGTTCGGACGGCAGTTTTTCGCCCGGCACGAGCTCCCTTTTTTCGATTGACCGCTGTATCATGCTTTTCAGTTTTATATATGTAGGTATATGGCCGCGCATGCTCATTCTCCTAAAATTGGACTATACCAACACTAGCACGCGGCGGTAGCTTTGTAAATAATAATTTAAATTTGGCACAAAATAACGCTAGACAAAAAGAAAGGAGATTTTGTGAAGCGTTATTTTCATAAAAACAGCAAAGATGAAGAAGATTAGAAAAATCGTGTTGCTCACCGTCTTGATATGTGCCCTCTCGACATCGCTGAGTTATGCGGCGGGCGGTACGTATACGGTCAAATCCGGCGATACGCTGTATAAGATCGCACAGAACTATGATGTGACACTGAACGAGATTCTGGCCGCGAATCCGTCGATCACCAATCCGTCGAAGATCTATGTGGGGCAGACGATCACGATTCCGGCGACAAAGCTTGTCAGCTACACCGTGCAGAAAGGCGATACGATGTGGGGTATTGCCAACAAGTTTGAGATCAGTCTCACAGAGCTCAAAAAAGCCAATCCGGGCATCAGCGACCCGTCGAAGATCTATGTGGGGCAGACGGTGCTGATACCCGATACATCGTCGCTTGCAAGCCACGAACAGCAGGTGCTGGAGCTTGTCAATAAGGAGCGTGTCAGCAGAGGGCTCTCGCCGCTGACGCTGAGCACCGAACTCAGCCGCGTCGCGCGGATCAAGAGCCAGGATATGATCGACAACAAGTATTTTTCGCATATCTCTCCGACGTACGGGTCGCCGTTTGACATGATGCAGTCGTTCGGGCTCAGGTTCAGCGCGGCCGGCGAAAACATCGCGTATGGCCAGAAAACGGCCGCGGAGGTGATGAACGTCTGGATGAATTCCTCGGGGCACAGGGCGAATATTTTGTCGGAAGCGTACACGCATATCGGCATCGGTGTGGCCAAGATGTACAACGGCACGCTCTATTGGACACAGATGTTCATGAACCCGTATTGATGGTGATTCTTGTTTATGGTGGAAGGTATATTGACTATGGCGATTATTGTTCTTGAAGAGAATGAAACTCTAATTCAATCTGTTTCATAAGCTCGCTTGGTTTCATATTGAGTGCTCTGCATATTTTGAAAAAGGTATCCAGCGTGGGCTGCTTCTGCCCATTTTCGATCATGGTCAAGTGCGTTCTTGCAATGTCTGCAAAACTGCTTAATACCTCTTGTGAAAGGCTTTTTTTCTTTAACGTTTTACTGGTTTCGGATAAGTTTGTTTGACATTTGTTCTTCCGACTAAATAATCAATACTTGTTTTATAGAAATCAGCAAGAATCGACAACTGTTCGATTGGAATATTAGCTCTCCCTAATTCATAATTGGAATAAGTTCTTCGTTCTACATATAATAAACTAGCAATATATTTTTGTGTCAAGTCTTGGTCTTCCCTTAAATCCCTTAACCTTCTATAAACCAAAAATATCACCTCGATAAATTATGCAACATCCATTTTGATGCGTATAAAGACGCGCCTATGATCTCGGCTTAACTTATTAATCCTACTATATAATAAAAAAGGATGAATGATGTATACATATGTAGACATATAGTAATTTTTTATGATATTTAAACTTATATCGCTAATAACAGGGTAAAAAAGGAACCGCTTAGAATAGGCGGTTCTTGCGTTTTTGAGCAATAATATTGTTTATTAGCTACTTGTTTTCCAGTACGGCCTTGATACGCCGGACGCCGGCAGAGCTTGATTGCTCTTTTTGTATTTTGAACCGCCCGAGCGCGCCAGTATTGGCCGCGTGCGGCCCGCCGCAGATCTCTTTGGAAAAGCCGCCGGCCGTATACACTTTGACGATGTTGCCGTACTTTGATTCAAAAAGGCCGATCGCGCCGCTCTGTTTTGCGTCGTCGACGCTCATCTCTTCGCAGACGATATCCACGCCCGCACCGATCGCCTCGTTGACAAGCCGCTCGACTTCATCAAGCTCTTCGGGTTCGACTTTCCTGGAATACGAGAAGTCGAACCGCAGGCGTTCGGCTGTGATGTTGCTGCCCTTCTGCGCGACCTCGTCGCCAAGCACCTGCCTAAGCGCCGCGTGCAGCAGATGGGTCGCGGTGTGCAGCTTTGCTGTCGCTTCGCCGGTATCGGCAAGCCCTCCCTTAAACCTCTGTTCTGCGCCCGCGCCGGAGATTTCCTGATGTTTGGCAAACGCTTCGTCAAACCCTTTTTGGTCGACCTCGAGGCCGTGTTCGTGTGCAAGTTCTAAAGTAAACTCGAGCGGAAACCCGAATGTATCATACAGATGGAACGCGTCAATCCCGGATATTATTTTGCCTTCAAGCCGGGCTTCAAGCTTTTCGAACTCCCGAAGCCCCTGCTTGATCGTGCGCTGAAACCTTTCTTCTTCAAGCCCCAGTTCGCTGATGATACGCTCGCCGTTTTTACCGATCTCGGGATACACGTCTTTGTACTGGGCGATCACGACCCTGGCGATCTGCTGAAGTGACAGCTCGAGCATGCCGAGCCGCAGCGAATACCTGACCGCGCGCCGGATCAGGCGGCGGAGCACATACCCCTGGTCGACGTTTGACGGCGTGATGCCTTTCTCGTCGCCTATCATGAACGCCGCGCACCGTATGTGGTCGGCGATGATGCGAAACGCGCGCGTTGTCCCCGTATCGTCGTTATAGCTTTTACCGGAAAGCTCTGCGATTTTTGACAGAACTCCGGCGAATACGTCGGTGTCATAGACCGATGCTTTGCCCTGCAGTATCGTGATCGTGCGGTCGAGGCCCATACCGGTATCTACGTTCTTCTGCACCAGCGGTTCATACGCGCCTTCCGCCGTCTTGTTGTACTGCATGAACACATCGTTCCATATCTCAAGATATTTTCCGCAGCCGCATGACGGGTTGCACGTATCGCTGCACGGCGCCGTGCCCGTATCAATGAACATTTCGGTATCGGGGCCGCACGGACCGGTCATGCCGGCCGGTCCCCACCAGTTATGCTTTTTGTCAAGAAAGAATATGTGGCTCTCATCGACGCCGAGGTTTTTCCAGATATCGGCCGATTCCGTGTCTTTGGGCGCGTCGGCGTCGCCGGCAAAGCAGGTAAAGTAGAGCCTGCCCGGGTCGATGCCCAGCCATTTGCCGGATGTCAGGAATTCATAGCTGAAGGCAATCGCTTCTTTTTTAAAGTAGTCGCCCAGAGACCAGTTGCCGAGCATCTCAAAAAATGTACAGTGGGATGCATCGCCGACCGCGTCGATATCGCCTGTGCGCACGCATTTTTGCACGTTTGCCAGACGCCGCCCTTCGGGGTGCTTTGCGCCCAAAAGATAAGGCACGAGCGGATGCATGCCCGCGGTCGTGAACAGCACGGTCGGGTCGTTCTCGGGTATCAGCGAAGCCGACGGTATGATCGCGTGGCCCTTGCTTTTAAAATAGTCAAGATACATCTGCCTGAGTTGTTTGCTGCTAAGCTCTTTCAATTTGGAGTCTCCTTAAAATCTTTATCTAAAAGATTATACATTTACTCATAAAACAAGTCAATTGTATGCGGCTATGAAGCGCTGTTGTTTAGGTATCGGGACACGCAGGCCGCTTTCGGGCATACAATATATGGACGTTCAAAAATATCTCTTCCACAATCGAAAAAAAGTTTGCACAAACGACAAAAAACCCCTTGCAATTGTTTTTCGTCTATTATATAATCCATACGTTGCGCATTTTGAGTATGTGCAATAAAGCAGGTTGACGCGGGAGGTTGCCGGATAAAATCGCTTTCCGGGTAGTTCTCGCCGACTGCCAGTCCAAAAATCATGGACGGCGTTCCAAGTATATCAACGCGGCAGATGTGCCGCGGGTAAAGTATACGACACACACGGCTGAGTGTATATGGGGCGCGAAGCGTAAGGAGGATAAAATGGCAAGCCAAAAGATCAGGATCAAGTTAAAAGCGTATGACTACAATCTGATTGACCAGTCGGCAATGAAGATTGTGGACACGGCAAAGCGTACGGGCGCCAAGGTTTCGGGGCCGATTCCGCTGCCGACACAAAAAGAGATCATTACAATACTTCGCGCGCCGCATAAATATAAGGATTCGCGCGAACAGTTTGAGATCAAGACGCATAAAAGGCTTATCGATATATTGGAAGCTACATCAAAGACGACAGACGCTTTGATGCGGCTCGATCTGCCTTCCGGCGTCGATATAGAGATCAAGCTCTAGGGGGGTGTGACAGATGAAAGCAATTCTGGGTAAAAAATTAGGCATGACGCAGGTTTTTATGGAGGACGGCACGGTGATACCCGTGACGGTCGTAGAAGCAGGGCCTTGCGTTGTCACGCAGAAAAAGACGGCGGAAACGGATGGATACAACGCGGTTCAGGTGGGCTTTGGCGAAATAAGAGAAAAGCTTGTGACAAAGCCGGTCGCGGGACATATCAAAAAGGCGGGTGCGCCGCTCAGGCGTAATCTTTGCGAATACCAGGTGGACAATACGGATGGGTACAAGCTGGGGCAGGAGATCAAAGCCGACGTTTTTGAAAAAGGTGATATCGTAGACATACAGGGCACATCCAAAGGCAAAGGCTTTCAGGGTGTGATCGCGCGGCACGGCGGCCACAGAGGCCCGATGACACACGGCTCTCATAATCAGAGAAGGCCGGGCAGTATCGGCGCGTGTGCGGATCCGTCCCGTGTTTTTAAAGGAAAGAAATTGCCCGGACACGGCGGCGCACAGACGGTGACCGTGCAGAACATCGAAGTGGTCGGCGTTGATGTCGACAAAAATGTACTGCTTGTCAAAGGCGCGGTTCCGGGTGCTCGGGGCGGCCTGCTTTCGATCACGAAAGCGGTCAAACAGCACGCGTAAAGTGACGCTAAAAAAAGGATGTGAAATGAATGCCTAAAGTATCGGTATATAAGACAGACGGCACAGAAGCCGGTAAGATGACTTTAAAGGATGAAGTATTCGGCGTGAAAATCAATGAAGCGGTGATGCATCAGGTTGTGGTGGCACACCTTGCGAACAAACGCCAGGGAACCCAGAGCGTATTGTCGCGCTCAGAGGTCAGCGGCGGCGGCATCAAGCCGTACAGGCAAAAGGGAACAGGCAGGGCAAGAGCGGGTTCGTCGCGTTCGCCGATCTGGACAAAGGGCGGCGTCACATTTGCGATGAAGCCACGGGACTACAGCCAGAAGGTCAACAAGAAAGTCAGGAAACTGGCGATACAGAGCGCGCTTTCGATGAAGGTGGCCGATAAAGATATCATCGTGCTTGAAGATCTCGTGCTTGAAGCCCCGAAGACAAAGCTGATGGTGGGAATTTTAGGTGCGTTTGACGTCAAAAAAGCGCTTGTCGTAACGTGCAGCAAAGACGAGAGCGTGGTGCGCGCGTCCGGCAACATCAAAGGTATCAAAACGTCAACGGCTGACAGCGTTAATGTATACGATCTTCTGGGTTACGATAAGCTGATCATCACAAAAGAGGCGGTCAAAAAGGTCGAGGAGGTTTTTGCGTAAATGGAATCAAGAGATATCATAATCAAACCGGTATTGACCGAGAAGAGTTATGACGATATCGCAATCAAAAAATACACGTTTATTGTGGATAAAAGGGCCAATCGGACCGAGATAAAAAAAGCGGTCGAGGATGTTTTTGGTGTGAAAGTGAAAAAGGTCAACACGCTTCGCCAGATCGGCAAGCTCAAAAGGCAGGGCTATCACATCGGCAGGCGGCCCGAGACGAAGAAGGCGTTTGTGACGCTGACAAAGGGTTCCAAGACGATCGAGTTCTTCGATTCACTGGCGCAGTAGTTTAGGAGGGATATGCATCATGGCGATAAAAATTTACAAACCGACGTCACCGGGCCGGCGCGGCATGACGGTTTCCGCATTCGAGGAGATCACGTGCCAGGAACCCGAAAAGTCGCTTTTGGCGCCCATCAAAAAGACAGCCGGGCGAAATGTGAACGGCCGGATTACTGTCCGTCACAGAGGCGGCGGTGCGAAAAGAAAATACAGAATCATCGATTTTAAGAGAAATAAAGACGGTATTCCGGCAAAGGTGAAGACGATCGAATATGATCCGAACAGAACGGCCAATATCGCGCTTCTCTATTACGCGGACGGAGAAAAAAGATATATACTGGCGCCGTACGGCATGAAGGTCGGCGATACGGTCACGTCCGGCGAGGGCGCGGATATCAAGCCCGGCAACGCGCTGTATATAAAAGATATACCGATGGGCACACTGATACACAACATCGAGCTGAAACCCGGCAAGGGCGGACAGCTTGTTCGAAGCGCGGGAAACGCGGCGCAGCTGATGGCCAAAGAGGGCCGGTATGCGCAGGTGAGACTGCCCTCAGGCGAAGTGCGCATGGTGCTGCAGAGCGCTAAAGCCACCATTGGCCAGGTCGGCAATATCGACCAGGAGAATATCAAGATCGGCAAGGCGGGCAGGAAACGCCACATGGGCATTAGGCCCACGGTCAGAGGTTCGGTCATGAACCCGGTCGATCATCCGCACGGCGGCGGCGAAGGCAAAGCGCCGATCGGACGTCCGGGGCCTGTGACACCGTGGGGCAAACCGACGCTTGGATATAAGACGAGAAAGAAAAAGAACCCTTCGGATAAATATATCGTAAGGCGCAGAAACAAGTAGCAGACGCTTTATGGCGAATCAAAAGGAGTTAGAATATGAGCAGATCGGTAAAAAAAGGACCTTACGTTGATCAGAAGCTGCTTGGTAAACTGCAGCAGATGAACGAGAAAAACGAGAAAAAAGTGATAAAAACATGGTCCAGGGCATCAACGATATTCCCGGACATGGTCGGGCACACGCTGGCCGTTCATGACGGCAGGAAGTTTGTGCCTGTATACATGACAGAAGATATGGTGGGACACAAGCTTGGCGAGTTTGCGCCGACAAGGACTTTCCGGGGACACGCGGGCGATAAAAAGTCCGGCTCCAAGTAGGAATACCAGAGAGGAGTATATTAATGGCAACGCGTCAGAGAGAAAAAGCTTTAAAAAGACAAGAGCAGAAAGATAAAAGACCGACGGCAAAAGTGAAATATATCCGTATTTCCTCAAGCAAGGTCAAGATAGTGATAGATCTGATCCGCGGCAAGAGTGTGACAGAAGCCATGGCCATATTGAAAAGCACACCCAAAGCGGCAAGCCCGATCGTGGAGAAGCTTTTAAATTCCGCCATTGCTAACGCGGAAAACAATCAGGGGCTGCTTCGGGACGACTTGATCGTCGCCGAGGTTTTTGCGGACCAGGGCCCGACGCTCAAGCGTTTCCGGCCAAGAGCCCAAGGGAGGGCGTCAAGGATACGCAAAAGAACGAGCCATATTACCATTATACTCGACAGTGCTGTTAAGGAGGAATCTTAAATGGGCCAGAAAGTCAATCCTCATGGAATGCGCGTAGGCATCATAAAAGACTGGAACGCACGCTGGTTTGCACGAAAAGGCGAATTTGCGGTGAATATCAAAGAAGATAACGTGATCAGAAAGCAGCTGAAAAAGCAGCTCTATCCCGCGGGTGTATCGAGGATAGAGACAGAAAGAGCTGCCAACAAGCTGACTGTCAACATATATACCGCAAAGCCGGGCATCGTGATCGGCAAAGGCGGACAGGGCGTGGAGATCTTAAAGAAACAGCTTGCGAAACAGACGGGCAAAAGCATCGTTTTGAACATCATTGAAATCAAACGTCCGGATATCGAAGCGCAGCTTGTTGCGGAGAATATCGCGTCACAGCTCGAGAGGCGCATCTCGTTTCGGCGCGCGATGAAGCAGTGCATAGGGCGCGCGATGAAAGGTGGCGCTTTGGGTATCAAAGCGATGTGCAGCGGACGTCTTGGCGGTGCCGAGATCGCACGAAGCGAAAAATATCACGACGGGTCGATACCGCTTCAGACAATCAGGGCGGATATCGATTACGGTTTTGCCGAAGCCAATACGACTTATGGAAAAATAGGCTGCAAAGTCTGGATATACAAAGGCGAAATACTTGGGAATCCGTTAAGAGACAAGTTTAAAGCGTCGGAAGGAGGCAGCAAAGATGTTAATGCCAAAAAGGGTTAAACGAAGAAGAGTACACCGTGGCCGCATGAAAGGCAAGGCCACCCGGGGCAACACGGTCAATTACGGTGAGTACGGTCTTGTGGCGTTAGAGCCCGCGTGGATCACAAGCAACCAGATAGAGGCCGCGCGTGTCGCGATGACAAGATACATTAAACGCGGCGGGCATGTGTGGATCAAAATATTTCCGCATAAGCCGGTGACCGAGAAGCCGGCGGAAACCAGAATGGGCTCGGGCAAAGGTTCTCCCGAATACTGGGTCGCCGTCGTCAAGCCGGGCCGCGTGATGTTCGAGATCGCGGGTGTCACGGAAGAGATCGCCAAAGAGGCGCTTCGGCTTGCGTCATATAAGCTTCCGATCAAGTGCAAGGTCTTAAAGAATGAAGACTTTGACGCGGTTGCATTCTCTAAGATCAACTTCAAAGCGCCGGTGTTCGACGAAGTGACAGAAGGCGCCGAAGAACCGGAGGAGACGGCTGAAGCGGAGAGCGAAAAAGGAACAGGTGGTGAGCAGGATGAAAGCTAGCAAACTGCATGACATGACGAATGATGAGTTAACCGGTCAGCTAAAGGACTTAAAGCAAGAGCTTTTTAACCTGCGTTTCCAGAATGCCACAGGCCAGCTTGGAGACGTGATGGTGATACAAAAGACCAAGAAAGATATAGCAAGAGTCAAAACGATACTAAGAGAACGCGAGCTTAAGGCCGCGGCGCAAAGCTAAAGGAGAGTTCTTATGTCAGATAGAGGCATTCGCAAATCGAGAATAGGCATTGTCGTGAGCGATAAAATGGATAAGACGATCGTTGTTGCGATCGTGCGTAAAAGCAAGCACCCGCTTTATGGCAAGACGATTAAGTCAACCAAAAAATATAAGGCGCATGACGAAGAAAATGTGGCGAAGACAGGCGACAAGGTGCAGATCGACGAGACTCGCCCGTTGAGCAAAGACAAAAGATGGAGACTTGTAAAGGTTGTTGAGGCCGCTAAGTAGCCATGATAATAAAGGGAGGCGTTTGATATGATACAAGCCCAAACGCGCTTGAAAGTGGCGGACAATTCGGGCGCGAAAGAGATACAGTGCATCAAAGTACTTGGTGGCAGCAAAAGGGTCACAGCCAATATTGGCGACGTGATCGTCGCGTCCGTAAAAACGGCGACGCCGGGCGGCGTTGTCAAGAAAAAAGACGTGGTCAGGGCTGTGATCGTGCGCAGCGTCTACGGCGTGAAACGCAAGGACGGATCGTACATACGGTTTGATGATAACGCGGCGGTGATAATAGACGCACAGAAACAGCCGAAAGGAACCCGTATATTTGGGCCTGTTGCGCGGGAGCTGAGAGAGAAAGAATATATGAAGATCGTCTCTTTGGCGCCCGAGGTGTTATAGGAAGGCGAGGTTAGTATGGCAAGAATGCATATTAGAAAAGATGATAGAGTTGTCGTCATATCCGGCAAGGACAAGGGCAAGAAGGGCAAGGTGCTTGTGGCCGAGCCGAAAGACGGCCGTGTTGTCGTCGAAAAGGTCAACATGGTGACCAAGCACGAAAAACCAAGAGGACAGAAGAAGCCGGGAGGCATTATCCATCAGGAAGCGCCGCTCAGTGCCAGTAATGTTATGCTTGTTTGCGGCAAGTGCGGGAAAGCCACGCGTTTGGCATATAAGCTTTTGAGTGACGGAAGCAAAGTGCGCGTGTGCAAAAAATGCGGCGACACGTTTGACAAGTAAGGGAGGAATGGACTAAATGCCTAGGTTAAAGGATACTTATGTGAGCGAAGTTGTGCCGGCTTTGATGAAGAAATTTGGCTATAAAAACGGGATGCAGGTGCC
>JAQTSP010000029.1 GCA_028711205.1 Eubacteriales bacterium
TATCATGCCGCTGTATAGAAAGTTTGGATTCAAAGAATACGGAGAGGAATATATCGAGGCAGGGCTACCGCATATGGCGATGAAGGTCACAAAAGACCAGGTGGTCTATCCGCCCGCCTGCCATGAGGAGTAAAGCTTATGGAAACCAAGCTGAATATCGGGCTTGCCGCAAAAGTGGAAAAAACGGTGGTGTTTGAAGATACTGCAAAAGCGGTGTCAAGCGGCCTCGCGGAAGTGTTTTCCACGCCGTCGCTGATCGCGCTGATGGAAAACGCGGCATATACGGCGGTGCAGAATGCGCTGCCGGACGGGTTTTCCACGGTGGGCGCCGCGATCGACGCACAGCATATGGCCGCGACACCGGTCGGGCTTAAGGTCTGGGCAGAAGCAAAGCTCATCGATATCGACGGGCGCAAATTGAAATTTCGTATCATGGCATATGACGAGCGCGAGAAGATCGGTGAAGCAGAGCACATCCGTTATGTGATCGATGAGAATAAATTTATGCAAAAAGTTTTTGCGAAGGCAAACAGGGAATGAAGCTTGATTTGCACATTCACACCACATATTCAGACGGAGACTGTACGCCGCGGGAGGTGGCGGCGCTGGCCAGGCAGGCGGGGCTTGACGGTATCGCGATCACCGATCACGACGAGTGCAGGGGCTATGGCGGCATACTTGAAGACGCAAATACAGACATGCCGGTATATGCCGGCATCGAGCTTGCCGCTAAATATGATGGCGAAGTGCATGTGCTGGGGCTTGGTATCGACTGGCAGGACAAGACGCTTGTGCGTCATGCCGAGGATGCGGCGGTGGGAAGACAGCAGCGCGCGGCGCTGATGATTGAGCGGATCAACAAAGCGGGTCTGGATATCGCGATGCATGAGGTTGAGAAAGAATGCGGCGGCGGCGTTCTTGGACGTCCGCATTTTGCGGCCGCGTTTGTCAAGAAAGGGTATGCTAAAAGCCATAAAGAAGCGTTCGTCCGATATTTGTCGAGTCACGCGCCGTTCTATATACCGCTTGACAAGGTGGAGGTAAGCCGCGCCGCCGAAATGATTTTGGGCGCCGGCGGCATCGCCGTGCTGGCGCATCCGGGACTTGTTAAAACAAATGTATTACAAACGCTTTTGCCCAGACTTGGTGATATGGGCTTTTGGGGCATCGAGGCGTACCACCCCGCCCATACCGACAGGCAGTGTATCGCGTACGCGCATTTGGCGAAGCGGTACGGACTGTATGTGACCGCCGGCAGCGATTTTCACGGCAGTGTCAAGCCGCATATCAGCATCGGGCAGGAAAAAAGAGGCGGAAAATATCTTGACGAAAGCATGGAAGCGTTTATATCAATGTGAAATTGATGGCAAAAATGTGATATAATACACAAGAAGCACCAGGTTTTGTATTGATTTGCATGAATTTATATGGCCGTATGTATTGATTGCACCAGGTTTTAGTGTTACAATAAGCGTCGTGGTACGGTGATAAAAAAATGAGCGGGGTAGAGAGTTGAATTTCTTAAACGGCGATATCAAGATATTCGCAGGATCGTCCGGCATTGCTTTTGCGAAAAAAATGTGCAAATATCTTGGAAGCGACCTTGGCGATTCGGAAGCCATTACTTTTTCGGACGGGAACATTTTTTTAAGGATCAAGGAGACTGTGCGTAACAAGGACGTCTATGTCGTACAGCCTATCGGAATGAATCCAAACAATGAGTTTGTGGAAATCCTTTTCTGGATGGACGCCCTTAAGCGCGCAAGTGCCAACTCGGTTACGGCCATCATACCCTATTTCAGTTATGCAAAAGGAGATAAAAAAGACGAGCCGCGGGTTTCAATTCGGGCACGCGTTTGCGCCGAGAGTATAGAGCTCGCCGGTGCGGACAGGATCGTCACAATGGATTTACACAGTGCGCAGGTTCAAGGGTTTTTTAAAAAGCCAGTGGACCATCTTTTATCTTTGCCCATTATGTGCGAATATGTCAAAGGGCTCGATATCATGGATAACATCTGTGTTGTATCTCCGGACGCAGGGTATGCGAAAACGGCAAGAAAATACGCCGATTATCTGCAGACGCCGGTTGCGATCGGGGACAAGACAAGATACGGGCATGATGAAGCCGCAAAGATACTTGACGTCATCGGCGACGTTGAGGGCAAAAACTGCATGATCGTTGACGACTTTACGGTATCGGGCGGAACATTGATCGATATTGCCCGGGCGCTTAAAGACAACGGCGCAAACCGTATCATCGCGTGCCTGTCACATGTGATCGTCAGAGAAAAAGGTATTAAAGCAATCGAAGAAAGCCCGATTGAAATGCTGATCGGTACGGATTCTGTTAAAAACCCG
Organism: Eubacteriales bacterium; assembly: GCA_028711205.1. Classification (GTDB taxonomy): domain Bacteria; phylum Bacillota; class Clostridia; order Christensenellales; family SZUA-584; genus JAQTSP01. The sequence continues at coordinate 2,359 of JAQTSP010000029.1, forward strand.
TATATTTTAAACAGCAAGAAGTTTATATCTGTATCTGTAGCACCCCTGTTTGCGGAAGCGGTGTTTCGGATACACGAAAAAGAATCCGTGAGTCCGCTGTTCTCGAAAGTACCGAAAAAAGTGGTTGAAGAAATATAGATAATGCAAGAGAAACAGACGGCAGATGCATAATTTTATCTGTATTCGGTGTATTTAGACTGATATCAGAGATATATGCATAAAATATTTTTCGAAATTGCAAAAAAAGACTTGCAATTTCGAAATGATGTGATATAATAGCCTCAAAGTGAATAGATGATAACAATGACGTTTATCACGGGAACTCCCCGTTGTAAACGTTTTTTTATTATCCGGCACAGTATTGTCTATTGAATGGTTATGGATTATAATGGATCATCATACAAAGCTGTAGTCAAGAAGCCTGGCTGCGACGACGGAGCGGGAGAATGGAAAAAGCGCGAATTACAGTTGCTGTGCATAATATGCAGGCGGCTGAAAAAATTAAATACGCCTTGCAGCGCAGTGGTTATTCCGTTACAGATATATGCACATCAGGCAACGAGGCACTCAGAAGAATAAGGTCAGGCGTGCCTGACATACTGCTGATCAACTTTGATATGCCTGATACGACCGGCCTTGAGGTAGCGACGATCGTTGGTGACGAGAACTTGTGCAGCGTCATATTGTTCATTACAAGCACGCAGAAAGATTTTTGCATCGATCTTGTTGAAGACTATGATATCACATTGTTCGTCAAGCCGATCAACCGGATTGCACTTCTGAGCACCATCGAGGCGGTGCTCCAAAACAGACGGCGCATAAGCAAGCTTGAGAAAGAACTGAGTCAGCTAAAACAGGGCCTTGCGGACAGGAAAGCAATTGAACGCGCAAAGGGTATCCTGATGAAAAGAAAAAGCATCAGCGAAGCCGAAGCCTACAGGCGGATTCAGAAGATGAGTATGGATTCAAGAGTTGCGATGCGGGATATTGCGGAAAAGATCATTGAGCTGGCGTAAAAAAATTAAGGAGTGAAAGTATGAAAAAGATTGAGATGATCATCCGTCCGGAAATGATGGAGACGGTAAAGGAAATCGTCGAAAATGTGGGCGCAGGTGGTATGACCGTATCATCGGTCATGGGTTGCGGCGCGCAAAAAGGAAGAAAAGAGGTTTACAGAGGCACAGAGATGACCATCAACCTTTTACACAAGCTGAAAATCGAAGTGGTCGTTGTGGACAGCATGGCGGATTCCCTTGTGGACGCGATCTCCAAAGGCATAAGGACAGGACAGGTCGGTGACGGTAAAATGTTTATCATACCGATAGAAGACGCGGTCAGAGTCAGGACAGGTGAAAAAGGAGACATCGCGCTCTAAAAAAGGTGACGATTAAAAGAATACGGTTGGCTCGAAGACGAACCGGCAAGGAAAGCAAATCTGCTTTTTGAGCGCGGTTTTTTTATTCCCGGAGTCCCCAAAAAGACGCAGGTTTTTTCGGGTGAATGAGAAGCATAGCAAACATGCAGTAATATAAGTTTTTATTTTGAAAGGTGGAGTTAATATGGAATTAGATGTAACAGTATTGACAGAACAACTGGATACACTGTGGATGCTTGTCGCAGCGGTGCTGGTGTTCTTCATGCAGGCGGGTTTTGCGATGGTTGAGGCCGGCTTTACGAGAGCGAAAAACGCAAGCAACATCATCATGAAAAACCTGATGGACTTTGCGATCGGTTCGTTTCTCTTCTTTGTCGTCGGTTACGGAATGATGTACGGAAAAGACATCGCCGGGCTCATCGGCGGCAGCCAGTTTATCATGCCGTCAGACGCGCCGGTAGCGATATTGTTCCAGACGGTATTCTGCGCGACGGCAGCAACGATCGTATCGGGGGCGATGGCTGAGAGAACGAAGTTCGTATCGTACGTCATATACAGCGCGGTGATCAGCGCGATCATATACCCGATCGCCGGACACTGGCTGTGGGGCGGCGGCTGGTTATATCAACTTGGTATGATCGACTTTGCCGGATCGACGCTCGTTCACTCTGTGGGCGGCTGGGCCGCACTGGTCGGCGCGGCGATGCTCGGGCCGCGTATCGGCAAATACAAGGCAGACGGTACGCCCAACGCGATTCCCGGACACAACATCACGATCGGCGCACTCGGCGTGTTTATACTTTGGTTCGGATGGTTTGGGTTCAACCCCGGGTCAACATTGGCGCTTGATGTCAGCATCGGGCACATCGCGATGACGACCAACCTGTCGGCTGCGCTGGGCGCGATCACGGTCATGACGATCAGCTGGGTCAAGTATGGCAAGCCGGATGTGTCGATGACACTCAACGGTGCGCTTGGCGGCTTGGTCGCGATCACCGCGGGCTGTGCAAGCGTCAGCATGTGGGGCGCGATCGCGATCGGCGTGATCGCCGGATTCGTTATCGTGTTCGGTGTCGAGTTTGTGGAAAGAAAACTCAAGATCGACGATCCGGTCGGCGCGATCTCTGTTCACGGACTGTGCGGCGTGGCCGGTACGCTTTCCGTTGGGCTCTTCGCGACGGCTGAGGTCGGCGAGCTGACCGGTATGGGCCAGATCAACGGTTTGTTCTATGGCGGCGGTTTTGGGCAGCTGGCGGTACAGGCGATCGGTGTTGTCTCATACATGGCATGGACTCTGGCAACGGCGTTCATACTCTTTAAGATCATCAAGTCGACGATCGGCCTTCGGGTTTCCAAGGAGGAAGAGATCATGGGCCTCGACCTGGGAGAGCACGGCACGGAAGGTTACGCAGACTTCGTATTAAAAATGTAGTTAACAGCCTTTAATACGCAAAAGTTAAGCCGGCATTTCGCCGGCTTTTTTGCGCCTATGTGCAAATTACACAATCTATGGTATGATATAGCCCGAAAAAGTTAAATCTGGAGATAGTATGGAACACGAAAAAGAGACGATATACGCACCGGCAACACCCGGCGGCGGCGCGATATCCGTGATACGCATATCGGGCAGAGACGCGCACCGCGTGATGAACGAGGTGTTCTTTTGTCATGTGAAAAAAATGGCGCATGCAAAACTGTATCACGGGCAAATTCGTTATCGGGATAAACTGATCGACGATGTGATGGCGGTTATTTTTGACGCGCCGCGCTCATACACGGGCGAGGATATGGCCGAGATCCACTGCCACGGCGGCAGGGTCGGTATGTCCGGCGTGCTTGCCGCGCTCTCGCAGTGTGGCGCGCGCATCGCGGAACCGGGCGAGTTCACAAAGCGCGCATATCTCTCGGGCAAGATGGATTTATCGGCGGCCGGTGCGGTGATGGAACTGATCGAAGCGACGTCTTCTGCCGGCGCAAACGCTGCTCTCAGACAGCTCTCGGGCGGCCTATACGAGAAGATTACGGCGATACAGAGTGCGCTGACCGACGCGCTGGCGATCATATCGGCGGGCATCGAGTATCCCGAGGACGATATCGAGGCGGACATCAGGCGTGATGCGATGCCGCTGATCACATTTGCAAAGGCCGAGACAGAAAAGATTGCGGACACGTTTAAGTCGGGACGGATGCTGCGCGACGGCTACAGTGTGGTGATTATTGGGCGCCCGAACGTCGGCAAATCGTCGTTATTCAACATGCTTTTGAGCAAAGAAAGGGCGATCGTGACGCATATACCGGGCACGACGCGCGACGCTGTCGACGACATCATCATCAAGCACGGCGTGCCGGTACGGCTCGTCGATACGGCGGGCATGCGGCGGGGCGCGGACGAAGTTGAGAAAATCGGCATCGCGCGCGCCAAAGACGCGGTAAAAAACGCCGACATGGTGTTGTTTGTGATCGACCGGTCGGCAGGCGTCACCGGTGCGGATAAAGAGATATTCGGCGCGCTCGGCGGCAGCGTGATCGTCGTGCTGAACAAGAGCGACCTGCCGCCGAAAGTTTCTTTGAGAGAAGCGGAAGAGATTTTCGGCAAAAAAGCGGTGGAGGTGTGCGCGATATCGGGTATGGGCCGCGAAGCGCTGCTGAAGATGATCGATCCGCCGGATATCGGCGATTCAGAAGATGTTGTGATCACAAACGAGCGGCATCTGAACATACTCAAAGCGGCGGACGAGAGTCTTGATATGGCGATCGGCGCATTCGATACGGCGGATCTTGACTGTGTGGACGTCGACCTCAAAGACGCATGGGACAGGCTCGGCGAGATCACGGGCTTAACGGTCACGGAAGAGATCATTGATCAGATATTCGACAAGTTCTGTTTGGGGAAATAGTGATGGCATATAACAGCGGAAAATACGATGTGGTGGTGGTCGGCGCCGGCCACGCGGGATGCGAGGCGGCGCTGGCTTCGGCGCGCATGGGCCAAAAAACGCTGCTGCTGACGATCAACCTTGACGGTATTGCGCTGATGGCGTGCAACCCGTCGATCGGCGGTACGAGCAAAGGGCATCTAGTCCGCGAGGTGGACGCGCTTGGCGGACAGATGGGGTTTTGCGCGGACGCGGCGTATATGCAGATCAAGATGCTCAACACGTCGAAAGGCGCGGCGGTGCAGTCGCTTCGTTCGCAGCAGGACAAGAAGCTGTATCAGCAGAACATGAAATGGACACTGGAGAACACGGAAAACCTTCACATATCAACGGCGGAGGTTGCGCGTATCGCGACAAAAAACGGATGCGTGACAGGCATCGAGACAAGCCTGGGCGCGATGTACGGCGCGAAAGCCGTCGTGCTCTGCACCGGCGTGTTTTTACACGGCCGGGTTATCATCGGAGAACACAGCGTGTCGTCCGGCCCGTCCGGCCTTTTTCCCGCGGACAAACTGAGCCTGGCCGAGCTGGGCCTGAAAGTTCAGCGGTTCAAAACGGGCACGCCGGCGCGCGTCGACCGCCGCACAATCGATTTCACAAAGATGATACCGCAGTACGGCGACGCGGAGCCGCAGTATTTTTCGTTCATGACAAAGGGCGCGCCGAGAGAGCAGTATCCGTGCTGGCTGACGTACACGAAGGAAAAAACGCACGAAATCATCCGAAAGAATATACACAGAAGCCCGCTTTTCAGCGGCAGCATCGAGGGAAGGGGCCCGCGCTACTGCCCGTCGATCGAGGACAAGGTAGTCAAGTTTCCCGACAAGGAACGGCACCAGGTGTTTATCGAGCCCGAAGGCATCTGGACAAACGAAATGTACGTACAGGGCATGAGTTCTTCGCTGCCCGAGGATGTGCAAAAAGAGATGTACAGGAGCGTGCCGGGGTTGGAAAACGTGGTGTTCATGCGCACGGCGTACGCGATCGAGTACGACTGCATCGATCCGCTTCAGCTGAAATGCACGCTTGAACTCAAGGATATACAAGGCCTGTTCTGCGCGGGGCAGTTGAACGGTACGTCGGGATACGAGGAAGCCGCGGCACAGGGTATCGTCGCCGGTATCAATGCCGCTCAATATATTAAGGGAGAACAATCGCTCGTGCTTAGGCGCAGCGACGCGTACGCGGGCGTGCTGATCGACGACCTTGTGACGAAAGGCACGGCCGAGCCGTACCGCATGATGACGTCGCGGGCGGAATACCGGCTGCTTCTGAGGCAGGACAACGCCGATTTGCGGCTGACAGAGATGGGCCGGCGCGTCGGCCTTGTGTCTGACGCGCGCTACGACGCGTACATGAAAAAGCGCGAAGCGGTGGAACATGAGAAAAAACGGCTGGCCCTTTGCACAGTCAGCGCAGAGCAGGTCAACGCGATGCTCGAACAAAAAGGGCTGCCGCCCATCAAAGAACCGGTCAAGGCGGCAAGCCTGCTCATGAGACAGGGCATCAGATACGGTGATATAAAACCGATATGCGGTATAGAGCTGCAAAAAGAAGTCGCGTTCTGCGTCGAGACCGAGATACGGTACGCGGGCTACATACAAAAGCAGCAAAGGCAGGTTGAAAAATACGCCTCGCTCGAAAAAAAGCGACTGCCGGATCATTTTGACTATCAACGGGTCAAAGGGCTCCGGCTCGAGGCCGCGGCTAAACTCAGTGCGGTGGGGCCAGAGACTTTGGGGCAGGCCATGCGCATCTCCGGCGTGTCGCCGGCCGATATTTCGGTGCTGTCCGTTTATTTCAGCGGCCGCAGAAATTGAAAAATGTGATTTTGGCACGAACTTTTATTGCGGCACGGTATTATTATTGATAGAATAGTGTTATGGAAAAACGTGTTAGACAAAAACTGATACATCTGGGCGTCAGACAGGGCGACAGGGTCGGCGTCGCGGTCAGCGGCGGTGTCGATTCGATGGCGCTGCTGCATTGTGTCTGCAGTTTAGCAAATGAAATGAACATCGTGGTATCGGCGTATCACATGGAACACGGCATCAGAGGGCAAAGCGCGGTCGATGATATGGATTTCGTTGTCAACGAATGCGCAAAGCTAGGTGTTTTGTGCACGGCCGAACGGGCTGATATACCCGCGATATCAAAACAAGAGGGCGTATCGATAGAAACGGCGGCCAGGCTGGCGCGGTACGCCTTTCTCGATAAACAGTGTGCGGATTATATCGCGACGGCGCATCATATGGACGACATGGCCGAGACGGTGATCATGAACCTGGCACGAGGAAGCGGGCTCTGTGGCCTGTGCGGCATACCCGAGGCAAGAGGGCGCTACATCCGTCCGCTGCTTGATATTTCGCGCCAGGAGATAGAACAGTACGTCAGGCAAAACAATATTGCATATGTCGAGGACCTGACCAATGACGATACGGCGTACACCAGAAACTATATCAGAAAAGAGATACTGCCGCGGCTGCGCCGTATCAACGGCAGTGCGAGCGCCAATATCGCAAGAACGGCAAAGCTGCTCGGTGAGGATGAGGACGCATTGCTGCATGCCGCGAAAAGCGCGGATTGTTATGATATAAGGGACGACGGCGTATATATCGATATAAAAAAGCTGATAGCGCTAAAGCCCGCGATACAAAAGCGCGTGGTCAGAATGGCAATATCAGAAAAATACGGTCTGGAAGATATCGAACAGGTGCATATCGATAGCGTTCTGGTGCTTGCGCAAAAAGGCGAGGCTGCAAAACGTATCGATCTGGGGCGCGGGATGGTTGCGGCCGTCGTCTATGACAAAATGATGATTGGCAAAGAGCCGAGTAAGAGGTATAATAATCCTTTAATGACCTTTTCCGGAACGGGAAGGTATTGTATTGGGGATACGGTTTTTGAATGCAGTGAATTTTGCGGCACTCCAAAGTTTGCGAATGGTGTGGAATACTTTGACGCGGACGTTATAGAAGGCGCCGCGTTCAGATACCGGCTGGAGGCGGATTACATTTCGCCGCTCGGGCTTGGCGGCACAAAGCGCATGAGCGATTATTTGTCCGATAGAAAGATTCCGCTGCACAAAAGAGACGGCCTGATACTGCTTGTAAAAGGAAGTGAGGTTTTCTGGGTTGCCGGTGTCGGCGTATCCGAGAAATCAAAGATTAAAAAAAACAGCCGTATTTTAAAAATAAGGTATTGGGAGAAATAGCATGCAAAGCGACATCAAAAAAGTTTTGTACAGCGAAGAACAGATCAAAAAAAGAGTGGGCGAGCTTGCGCAGGAGATTAAAAAAGATTATGAGGGCAAAGATCTGCTGACGATTGGCATACTCCGGGGAGCGGTGATGTTTTACGCGGATCTTGTCAGAGAACTCGACCGGCCGCTGCATATGAATTTCATGGCGCTGTCAAGCTATGGCATATCGTCTTCTTCATCGGGCGCTGTGCGTATACAATATGATCTTGAGGAAGACATCTCAAATAAGCATGTGCTGATCGTCGAAGATATCGTGGATACCGGGCTGACGCTTTCGTATCTGACAAAAACGCTTAATTCGAGAAACCCCAAAACACTTAAAACATGCTGCCTTTTTGACAAACCGGCCAGAAGAAAAGTGGATTTTCGGCCGGATTACATCGGATTCCAGGTGCCGGATGTGTTTATCGTGGGGTACGGGCTTGACTTTGCGGAAAAGTACAGAAACTTAAAGTACATCGGCGAGTTAATGCCCGAGGTCTATAAATAAGGTGATGGCTTTTATTTTCGTTCATACTTTGTTCAATTGAAAAGCATATGGCGATATGGTAGAATGTCAATCAAACAAATGAGGAGGATAGCATCTTGAAAAAATCAGCACGTGGACCGCTGATATACTTACTTGGTTTTGTCTTGGTGTTTCTACTGATTACATGGCTGACCAACGTTGATACGGTAGACGAAAGCGTTATTGAATATGATGAATTTTTAAGATATGTGGAAGAGGGAAAAATCGAGCAGGTCGTCATCGTAGAGAATGAATTATATGCGCTTGCCACGGAGTCGGAAATAAATCCGGAAGCGTTTCCAACCAAGTATGATTATTATACATATCTGCCCAGCGTTGAGCAGTTTAATGAAGATATGAGGGAGATAACAAACGCCACAAGCACGTCAGGATACCCGTTTGATATCACGTACGAGCCTGTGCCCGAGGCGTCTTTTTTTGAGGCGCTGCTGCCGTATCTCATACCGATGATACTGATAGTTGTGGTGTTTTACTTTATCATGCGCCAGCAGCAGGGGGCGGGCAACAAAGCGTTGTCGTTTGGAAAATCGCGCGCGCGCATGCAGGTCGGCGATAAGAATAAAAAAACGTTCGCCGATGTGGCCGGCGCGGATGAAGAAAAGGAAGAGCTTGCCGAGATCGTTGAATTTCTGAAAAATCCGAAACGGTTTTTGGATCTTGGCGCGCGCATACCCAAAGGCGTGCTTTTGGTCGGACCTCCTGGCGGCGGTAAAACGCTGCTCGCCAAGGCGGTTGCCGGAGAAGCGGGCGTACCGTTCTTTTCGATCAGCGGCAGCGATTTTGTGGAAATGTTTGTGGGCGTCGGCGCGTCGCGCGTCAGGGACATGTTTGACAACGCGAAGAAAAATTCGCCCTGTATATTGTTTATCGACGAGATCGATGCGGTCGGCCGCCAGAGAGGAAGCGGCATGGGCGGAGGCCATGACGAGCGAGAGCAGACGTTAAACCAGCTGCTTGTCGAGATGGACGGTTTTCAGGTCAACGAGGGTATTATCATACTTGCGGCCACAAACAGAAAAGACATTTTGGATCCGGCGCTTTTGCGCCCGGGCCGGTTTGACAGGCAGGTGTTCATCAACTATCCTGATATCAAAGGCCGCGAGGATATACTCAGGGTCCATTCCAAAGGCAAACCGTTTGGTGACGATGTCAATCTGAAGGTCTTGGCAAAGCGCACGCCCGGATTCATCGGCGCCGACCTGGAGAACGTGCTTAACGAGGCGGCGATACTGACGGCAAGGGCAAAGAAGCAAAAGATCGGTATGAAGGAAATAGAAGAGGCGATCACGCGCGTGATTGCGGGCCCCGAGAAAAGATCGCGGGTGATCACCGAGAAGGATAAAAGATGCACAGCATACCACGAGGTCGGCCACGCGATCTGCGCGAAAGCACAGCCCGAGTGCGATCCCGTCCATGAAATATCCATTATTCCCCGGGGCGTGGCGGCGGGATATACGATGACGCTGCCCGAAGAAGATTCACAGCATGTGTTCAAAAGCAAGCTTTTGGCAGAGCTCACGATGATGCTTGGCGGCCGGGCGGCAGAGGCGCTTGTTTTGGGGGATGTCAGCACAGGCGCTATCAGTGATCTGCAAAGAGCGTCCGAAACGGCGCGGAACATGGTCATTAAATACGGCATGAGCGATGTCATCGGGCCGGTATTCTTAGGAAGCAGTCAGGAGCTGTTCCTTGGCAAGGAGATCGGCCATACGAAGACGTATTCCGAAGAGTGGGCGTTTAAGGTTGATGAAGAGGTCAAAAGCATACTTGACGGGGCCATTGCGAAGGCGCAGGTCATACTGAAGGAAAAGATAGACCTCTTGCATAAGGGCGCAGAGGCTCTGATAGAACGGGAAAAGATCCACGGGGATGAATTTGATAAGCTCTGGAACGGAGAAGATCTGCCGCCGATGGATGACAACGAGGATAAAGCGACGGTGCAGAATGCAGAAGAACAAAAAGAAAAAGAGTCTGAGCCAAAGCAAACAGACGATAAATAAATAGAATAATATTAATCGGGGAAGGGCAAGCGCGTCCTTCCTTATTTATTTTCGTTTATAGTGCCAAAAGCCTCTGCGAATATATCGCAAAGGCTTATAGGCTTATATTATTGGTGGTGGTGGTGCGAATTCAATGGTTTATTAAAACCATTTATATTATACACAACAACTACCGGTTTGTCAAACATTTGTAACAAGTTTGTAATAAAAATTTTCTATTCGTAAATATATGTTCATTAATTATAATATGATATGAATTTTTAATGATAAAAACCATTTAAATAATTTAATAATTGATAAAAAAATAACGATCAAACATTTACATTTTCAATAAATAAAAATATGTTGAAATTTATTTAATATAGGTGTAGAATTTTTTCTTGTAGGCTTATATGTTTTATGAAAGGATATTATTAATATGTTTATTGTGGTTTTTGTTGCAGTAGGCATTGCGATTCTTGCGGCGGTGTATAACTATCTGCGTGTAAAAAGATGTGATGCCGGAACCCGGGAAATGAAAGAGATTGCCGAAGAGATTCAAGTCGGGGCGCGTGCATTTTTGATGCACGAGTTCAAGATTATTCTGATCGTTGCGGCGATCGTCGCGATTGTATTCGCGGTTGTTCTCGACTGGTATGTTGCTGTGGCATTTATATTGGGCGCAACGATGAGCCAGACGGCTGGTTTTGTGGGCATGAAAATGGCGACGATCGCCAACGTCAGGGTTTCCAACACGGCGCGCACGACGAAAAGCCTTGGACAAACGCTTAAAGTGGCTTTCCAGGGCGGAAGCGTGATGGGTCTCTCCGTCGGTGCTTTCGCAATATTTGGCTTGGGCATTGTGTTCCTTGTTTTCGGGACACTGATGGGACAGACAAACCCCGAGTCGCTGACGGTTGTTTCCAACTGGCTGAACATTCCCTTTATACCGTTTACGATGACGGTGCTGGGATATGCTCTTGGGTGTTCATTGATTGCGATGTTCAACCGTGTCGGCGGCGGTATTTATACGAAGGCTGCGGATATGGGCGCGGATCTTGTCGGAAAAACAGAAGCACACATACCCGAGGATGACCCGAGAAATCCGGCGACAATCGCCGACAATGTCGGTGACAACGTCGGCGACGTGGCGGGGCTTGGCAGCGACCTCCTGGAAAGCTTTGTTGGCGCCATCGTGGCCAGCATCGCGCTCGCGTGCTACACGTTCTTTTTATCGCCTGATGCGATATCCGGGAAAATGATCACAAGCATGATCACTTATCCGATCATATTTGTGGCGATCGGTCTGATCTCCTGCGTCATCGGCATCATGTATCTGGTTTTTAAAAAAATATCCGACAAACCGCATAAAGAACTTAACATTTCGACATGGCTCTCTGCCGGGCTGACTGTCGTTGCGACAGGCGTATTCACCTATTTTAGTTTTAAAGACTATACGCCCGAAGCGCTTGAGGGAGCAAATTTTATGGCAGGCCCGCTTTCCCCGTGGATCGCGGCGGTGCTTGGCATCGCAAGCGGTATCGCAATTGGACGGATCGCGGAATATTACACAAGCTATGATTTTGAGCCCACACGCAAAATCGCGCGGTCTTCGGTTGAAGGCGCTGCGCTGACGATCACGGACGGACTTGGCGTCGGTATGAAATCGACGCTGTTCCCGGTCGCTATACTTGCGGCGGCCACGATCGTCGCTTCACAGATCGCAGGAATCTATGGCGTCACGATGGCGGCGATGGGTATGCTGTCGTTCGTATCGGCCACAGTGTCTGTCGACACATACGGACCGATATCCGACAATGCGGGCGGTATCAGCGAAATGGCAAAGCTTAAGCCGGAGGTCAGAAAGATCACCGATAAGCTTGACTCGGTCGGCAATACGACGGCCGCGATCGGAAAAGGCTTCGCGATCGGTTCTGCCGCGTTTGCGGCGCTGTCGCTGCTGGCCTCGTATCTGCATTCACAGGTCTCTACCGTTGCAGAGCATACCGATCTGATACTGAACGTGCTCGATCCCCTGACGCTGGCCGGAATCCTGGTGGGAGGATCGTTGCCGTTCTTCTTCTCGGGCATGCTGATCGAGGCTGTTTCAAAAGCCGCGAGAAACATGGTCAAAGAGGTGCGCCGGCAATTTGCCCAATTCCCGGGCATCATAACGGGAGAGCAAAAGCCGGATACGAAAACGTGCATCGAGATATCCTCTTCGGGCGCCCTGAAAGAGATGAAGGCGCCGGCGTTTATCGCGCTGCTGGCGCCGCTGATCGGCGGGTTCCTGTTTGGCGCGAATTTTGTCGGCGGGCTGCTGATCGGTACAACGCTCACCGCGATCATGCTCGCGCTGTTTACCGCGAATTCGGGCGGCGCGTGGGACAACGCCAAAAAGTTTATCGAATCGGACAATATTGAAGGGCATGGCAAAGATTCGGACGCGCATGCCGCCGCCGTCGTCGGCGATACAGTGGGTGACCCGCTGAAAGACACGGTCGGGCCGTCGCTTGATATACTGATTAAAATTATGGCCACGGTCTCGGTTATCGGTGTTTCGATATTTGGACACTACAACCTGTTTTCGCTGCTTTTCTGACATTGATATTTACGGTGAGGAGCTGTCACGGACAGGCAGCTCCTTTTTTATTAAGGCTTTAGCCAGTCGAGCACGCAAAGCGTGCGAGATATTAACCACCCGCTATGCGGGTGTGCGATAAAAGTTATACAAAAAATCACCTTTCCGATAGTATAGGGATGTTCAAGTCTCTATA
>JAQTSP010000030.1 GCA_028711205.1 Eubacteriales bacterium
AATCGTAACCGTGCCAACGGAATAAAATTACGATCCGCTTACAATCTGATGAATACTTGTTGCATTTTCGGTGCTTATACTGTTGGTAACAAACTGCAAATGAGGTTATGGAAATGAAAAAATCATTGCTTATTTTGTTTGTAATTGTAATGGTTGCGGTTTCTACCGCGGGCTGTCAAGCTACGCCGGAGAAAGAGATCGTAATCCAAAAGGATATAGAGCAATTGATAGAGAAGGCAATAGCGAAGGATGATACGCAGAGGGGAGCTTCCCTTGCAGAAAATTTGAATGCGCCTGCGACATACACGGCTTCCTTTGATGGTTACAATGGGGATTTGACCGTAAATGCAGACGCGATCGTAACAGTTCCCGATTCGGATGATATTTCCGTAATGCGTGTGAGCAAGCATTGCTTTACGCAGGAAGAAGCGGACAAAATGATCGATGTTTTTTTGCAGGGAGCAACGCTGTATGAAATCGATCTTTCTCTGACCAGGGAGGAAATACAGGAAAAACTGGTTACTTATTATGCGATGCGGGATGGCGCTATTCCCATAAACATGGATGGAGAGAACCCGGACGATGTGGAAAAGCTTGAGCAGATCATTGAGTATTATGAAAGCCTCTTGGCCGATGCGCCCGAAACAAATGAACTCATAGCCGCGACTACAACATTTCATGCGCCTGCAACACTGATTAACCCCGATGCGCAGGTGATTGATGGTACGGCGGCCGTAAACGGGAAGGTGGCGTATCTTTATATCAACAACGGATTTTTCAATGAAAATGATATCGAGGCAACCTATGTCAACGCAACGACGCAAATGGACGGTAACTATAATTCTTCTCACTATACGCTATTAAGCAGAAAAGATACGGCTGAGGCACAGATCCCAGAATCCTTTACCATGACCGAAGCGGAGGCGCAAAGTGTTGCGGAGGATATTTTAGCGCAGCTGGGCATAGCGGATATGGCCTGCGCCGGGATCCGGTTCGCCGTGATGTCTGATGAAATTCCCGGAGGCAACGCTGTCGCAGACGCCGGTAAAGAAGCTGCTCTTTCTCCCGAACAGCTGGCAAATGGTAAATGGGCGTACAGCCTGCAATACCAGCGAGCTGTAAACGGAATTCCCGTCACGCTGACGAGGGAAGATGGAAATTCTGTAGAAGAAGAAAATAGTGTTTCTGTGCCTTGGCCGTATGAACGCCTGGAACTGATCGTGGATGAAACGGGCGTTGTGTATTTTCATTATCTATCGCCCTATGCTATTCGGGAAACCGTCACGGAAAATGCATCGCTTCTGGACTTCTCAGAGATCATATCCGTATTTGAAAAAATGTTACCCATCACATATGGTTATTTGGATGAAGAGGGAACGGCTGACGAATTGCATGTTAAAATTACCGAAGTGCGTTTGGGGCTGATGCGTATTACCGAGCAGAACAGCCGTGACAGTGGCCTCTTGATTCCCGTGTGGGATTTCTTTGGCACCACAACCGTTATCCCCGATGAAGGAGAATCATATACGAATGAGATAAATACGCTGCTCACCATCAATGCCATCGACGGAAGCGTGATAGATCGGAGCTTAGGATACTAAATTACAATCCGCTTACAACCTGATGAATACTTGTTGCATTTTCAGGGCTTATACTGGCGGCAGCAATTGGGAAAAGAGGGTAAAGCCATGAAAAAGGCATTGACTATGTTGCTAATCATCTTAATGGTCTCTGCGTTCCTTGCGGGCTGTCAGGCGACGCCGGACGCGCCGGTCGTCATCCAAAAAGACATGGAGCAGATGATCGAGAAAGCGCAGGAGACGTCGGCGCAGACGCCGGGCATATCGCTGAGAGAACAAACGGGAGCGCCCGAAACGCTGGTATTGGAATCCACTGAAGGCAATTTCACACTGTCTGTGGATGCGGTGGTGTCGGTGCCGGATGCATATTCCATGCCTATAATCAGGGTAAAGGCGGGCGAGTTTTCGCAGGAACAGGTGACCGATTTGTGGGATGCGCTGGTTGGGGACAATGTTCTTCTGCGGCGGCAGTCTTCCGATATGACAAAGGACGAACTTGAGCCTTTGATTCTTACTATACGTCAAAATATTGCCGAGTATGATAGCATACCGTACCATACGGAAACAATTGAACAGATGAAAGAGGAACTTGAATCCCTTGAAGCACAGTATAACTCGGCGCCGGAAGAGATAGAGATGGTACAGGCGGATTCCACGCTGCGGGAGACCGAATACGAAAACGAAGGCACCACGTACATGTCTGCAGGCGGCTACAGCGAAGGCAATACGATGGATTTTCAAATTAAAAACGCAATCAAAGACAGCTCAGGCTATACCATTATCAATGCAAGGTTGGATTTTTATACCGACGAAGCATATCACAACTTCGGGCAGGTGGGCACTATCGCGGTAGACGGGGATACGCAGCTTAATGAAGATATAAAGCAGTACATAAGCACCACTCCTGCGGAAGCCAAAAGAATAGTCGAAGATCTTTGCACGGATATGGGGATGCCGATGGAGGTATACTCAATGGAGCTGATGAACGATGAAGAAACAGGGATATATGACGATGTGGTTGCACCGGCGGCTAATTACGCCTACAAGATAGAATGCAACCGTGTGGTGGAAGGGAATCCGGTTGCCATGATAAATGGCGGTACTTACCTTAATCAGGAAGGCTTAATGGAATATTCAAGGCAGTGGCTCTACGAAGAGCTCGAATTTCTGGTAAACGACAGCGGGATCATTAGTATGGTTTGGTCTGCTCCGCTTGAAATAGGCGAAGTAAAAGTACAGGATTCTGCGCTGCTGCCTTTTTCCGATATACAATCCACATTTGAGAAAATGATGCGTATCACGTATGAAGCTCAGGCAAAGGACATGGAAAACCTGGCATGCAATATCAGCAATGTGCGCCTTGAAATGATGCGTATTGACGAACAGGGGTCGATTGAAAACGGCTTGCTCGTTCCGGCATGGAATTTTTATGGCACGGATGATCGCACATATACTGAGGGTGAAGCTAATAAATCAGTTTATCAGGTGCTGCTTTGTATAAATGCTATTGACGGAAGCGCAATCGATCCACACAAAGGCTATTAAGGGGTGACGTATGAAAAGAATTATTGCAATGCTTATTGCTGCCGTTATATGCACGGCTCTGCTTGGCTGCCAGGCGACGCCGGAGAACCCTGTCGTTATCCAGAAGGATATGGAGCAGATGATCGAGAAGGGCATGGCGGAAAGCGATACCAGTTCGGCGATACAGAATATCAAAGACTATTCCGGGCTTTGCGCGTATTATGGCGTCCCCGAGCGTTTTCAGACGAACATATCGGAAGGAAAGCTCACGATCAGCTGCGACGTTGCGATCGAACTGCCGGAAACGACGGCGTTGCCCATGGCGAGGGTGGAGGCCGGTGGATTTACGCAGGAGCAGGTATATGCATTTTTTATCGCGCTGTGCGGCGATACGCAGATGTATATATTGCCGGAACAGCCGGACAAGGAATATTACCAGCAGCAGATACTCGAGCAGCAGGCCGAGCTTGCTGTTGAAACGGATGAAAACCTCAAAGTCGCGTTAAATTCTACGATTGCTTTTCTGCAGGAAGAATACAAAAAAGCGCCCGACCATAACGAACTGGTTCTTACGGACGGGACGCTTCAAACGGAAGAGATGCGGGAAAACAACATTAAGGAATCGCTTGGAAATTATACGGTTCTAAGAGCGACATCCGCGCCGTTTGAGGAAAATGCAGAGACGTTTTATATTTTCAACGACGTCGAGAACGCCACGGGCATTTATTCAGGCAAGGACGAGCAGGGGAATACGTTTACGCTCGCGCCAAGAAGCTGCGCGGCGCTGAGGTTCAACCGCGAAGGCATGGACACCAATTATTCGAGCTATTGGCAGGGTCAGATACTGTCCGACGTGACCGAAGCGTCGCTTTCAGGCGGGGCGTCGGCAGACTGCGATCTTTCCACGACGCCGCAGCAGGCGCGCGGGCAAGTGGAGAGCTTTCTGAATGATAGGGGTCTTGGCGATATGGTGATAGATACCGTTTCACTTTGCAGCAATCAGAAGAGCGAGTATATGTCGGCTGCTGAAGGAGGATATTCCGTTGTATCGGGTTCCGCCAGCGACGAACCCGTGCGGCAGGCCTATGTGTTCCGTATACTGCGTCGGCAGGGTGGTGTGAAGGTGGAAAGCACGCATGAAATGAGCCAGACGACGCTTGAGATGGCGGAGGGCGATGGAGACATAGCGGTCGGCAAAGAATGGTCTTATGAGTACATGACCATCGCGGTGGACGATGGAGGTATAGCGAACGTGTACTGGCAGGGGCCGCTCAAGGTGACGGAAGTGCTGACGGAGAATACGGCGATACGGCCTTGGAACGAAATTGCAAGCGTTTTTGAAAAGATGATTATTATTAAGAATGCGATGTATGAGGATATAGACACGTATGCGTCTGTCACGATCGATATCACGCATGTGTCGCTTTCGCTGCAGCGCGTCATGGAGCGGGATTCGTATACGACCGGCCTGCTCGTACCCGTATGGAACTTTTATGGCACCACAACGTACGTACAGACGGACGGCAACCCGTTGGTTTTACAGTGCGGCTATACGCCGCTTATTTCCATCAATGCGATTGACGGCAGCGTGATCGATCTGTCCCAGGGCTATTGAGTATTCATCAGAGTTGGAAAGACAGGCAGCATCTCATGATGTTCTTGCCTGTTTTTTTTCCCATTAAAAAACATGTTGACATTTGACTTTATATAGTCTACAATTGTAGATATAGTGTTGCAATTATCAACAATGGTCTGTTTATGTAATGCGGAGGGGTGCAATATGAAAGAATCGTTGTCAAGACAGGAATGGGTCATGATGGAGACGCTTTGGCAGGGAAGCCCGATGTTTCTGTCTGAAATCATGGAGGCCATGGCGACGTCCGTTGACTGGAACCGCAGTAGCTATCTGACCTATCTCAAGAGAATGGCGGATAAAGGGCTGATCGGTTATAAAACCATCAGAGGCAGCCGCAGCTATTTTCCGCTTGTGAAACGTGAAGACTGCATAGAAAATGAGAGCAATTACATACTTTCCAAGCTGACGGAGGATAGTACCCGCCTTCTGCTCGCGAGTATGATACAAAAGAGCGGACTTAAGGACAAAGACAGGGACGAACTGCAGGAGCTTATCAAAAAGCTTAGCGTAGATTCGGAAAAGGAGAAATAAAATGGATACGCTCAATATTCTTCTTGAGATTTCGATATATTCCAGTGCTATTTTTCTTGTGACCTTGTTGCTGAAAAAGTGTTTCAAGAACAAGATGTCTCCGTTCCTGCACTATGCGGTATGGATGGTGCTCATTGCGCGGCTGATGATGCCTGTCACCATCGCAAGCCCGGTTCATCTGTTTGTCATCCCGGCTGAATCTCAAAACGAAACCGCCGTGGAGCAGTTTCAGCTACAGACATCCGGGCCTGCTGCCATACCGGAAACAAATGCATCGGATGTTACGGATACGCAGCTGCAGGTACCGGAGGCCAGCCAACAGGTTCAAAACACAGCAGTACCAAAGACGACGGCGACGGTTCAAACGCCTGTGACAATATCCTTGCCGCAAATTATTATATTTGTATGGCTTTCCGGAACAGGCATCTGTTTATTGTACTTAATCATACTTTATTTTATTCTGCGTCGAAAAATCTGCAGGAATGCTGCCCCTCCGTCAAAAAGGTTGTTGGCATTATTTGAAGAGGTCAAAGCAGGGATGGGCATAAAAGCAAATGTCAAGCTTGTCTGCCAGTACGAATACGGAACGCCCTCGCTGATGTTTCCAAAAACAATCATGATGCCTATCGACGCATTGGTAACAATGAATGATGAACAGGCCAAATTCGCGCTGCGCCATGAGCTGATGCATTATAAGCGCGGCGACCAGATCATAAGCATCTTGCTTTCCCTGCTGAATGCCGTTTATTGGTTCAACCCTTTTGTGTGGCTGGCCTTCCGCCGGATTCGCACCGATATGGAAATCGCATGTGACGGCGCGGTGGTGAGAAGGCTGAATGTTTTCCAGCGAACCCGCTATGCCTCGCTGATTGTCGGCCTGTTTGCGCAGCCGGTGCACAGGCAGCTTGTGTTGGGAATGGCGCAGGCAGATGCCAGGAAGGTTGCGGAGCAGCGTGTCAGAGGGATTTTCATGAAAGAGAAAAGCAGGAAGAGTGTAAAGTTTATCTCCGCATTGTTGGCTGCAGCTTTACTGATAACCTGTTTTACGACGGCCTGCCAGCCGACGCCGGAAACGGAGATCGTCGTCGGGCGGCAGGAGGATGTTCTGGAAAACGTGGAAACCGTCGCTTCCGATGATTTTGAGCCGATTGAGGTACCGGATCATGTGACCGAAACATATGACAAATATATATACATCAGCATGAATATGGATGCGGATGTCGTCGTGCCTGAAACGGCCGCGTACCCGGTGACGGAGGTCACAAAAAAAGCTTTTTCAGATGACGATATACTCTCTTTCATAGCGCTTTGCGCGGGGACAAACGATGAATTGTATTTGGGGTGGAGCCTGACAAAGGACGAGTATCTGCAATGGCTTACCGAGCTCATGCAATATGAAGACACGGGAATTGTGACGCAGGATTACCTGGATTATTTACAGGAGGCCTACGAAAAAGCACCGGTGGAAGCCGATAATACGCCGGTAAGCATTTCCGATCTTTTGGCCGACGGGCCGTCAGTATATGTTCAAACCGGAGAGTACATATCAAAGTTTGGATTCACGCGAAATGGGAATGTTTTATCATATACACGTGATATGAATATGACCGTTTATACGGAAAGAATGGTGGCGGAAGACCAGTTTGCTGAGAACATGGGCGATACGGTTGAGCGTTTTGAATGGCTCCAGCCGGGTGAGCCGGAGATATCGCAGGAGGATGCCTATGCCATCGCTTTAGAATATATCGAAGCCTTGGGTATTGATTTGGACTTGTACAATGCTGAACCGTGCAGCGTGGTGACAAGATACGTTCATAAAACCACGGGCTGGCAGTTCACGTTGACAAGGACAATATCCAATCTGAAGACGCATTATAAGCTCTATGACGGCGGTACCGAGTGGAGTACTGATACCGCGCCAAGCTACGGCTCGCCATGGGGGCAGGAGGTCTGTACAATATCTGTCGACAAAGACGGGCTTTGCGGCTTGTGGTGGCGGGGCGCGTCCGAAATCAGCAGCACGGTTGTCGCATCGGCGCAATTGGAGGACTTCGATACGATCCAGCAGAGAATTGTAAACCAGTTACAATATAATTATGGGACACGTTTATACCAGGATACTGAATATGGCTATGAAATAGAAATTACGGAGATCAGACTGGGTATCAGCCTGATCTCGGTAGAATATGAAACCGATATTGGAGAGTACCTGCCGACGTGGTATGTGAGTTATAACCGTAAATTTGAGAATCAAGATGATGATGAATGGGAGGCATGCCGGATCATGTTCAACGCGATCGACGGAAGCTATATCGATCCGCGGATTTCAAATGAAGACCTGATGGGCAGAATGGAAGTCGGCTCGTCGTCAGTCTCAACTGGTTGAACAATACAGGGATTTGCCATAATCAGACGAATGCTTTGCATGATGTTGAACGCTGCGATTCACCGGGAGGAAAAAAATATGCTTGACATATCGTGCGATGTGATTATAATAGCAATCATAAGACTATAACACAAGTCGTATGGAGGAAAAGTCATGAAGGAGACGCTTACCTACCCCGAATGGATGGTGATGTCGGCGCTGTGGGGAAAGCCGCCGCAGACGCTGTCCGAGGTGATAGCGGCCATGGGCGATGCAATGGACTGGAGCTACCGCACCTACGCATCGTACCTCAACAAGCTCTGCGAAAAGGGCCTCGCCGGATTCGAGGCCAAGGGGCGCGACAGATTCTATTATCCGCTTGTGGATAAGGCACAGTGTATCCGTGCCGAAAGCCGCAGCCTGTTAAAGAAGGTCAGCGAGCAGAGCGCGAAGGAACTGCTCGTCTGCATGATCGAAGAGAGTGGGCTGAGCGCAGAAGATCACGAGGAATTAAAGAAACTGCTGGACGAGCTGGCCAAGGGAAGTGATGGAAAGTGACGGTACTCTATACGCTGCTTGAAATCACAATCTATTCCGCGATACTCTTTGGCGCGGTTTGGCTGTTTCGGGCGTTGCTGAAAAAGCACTTGTCTCCGATGCTGCTGTATATGGCGTGGTTTATAGTGATTGCCCGTCTGCTGATGCCGGTGACGGTCGCGAGCGGGTTCTCGCTGTTTGTGATTCCTTCCGCTGAAGAATCCGCCGCACAGACAGAGAGCGCCGACTTGTCGGAGTTGCTTAATGGGCTCAACAATACGGTGGTACTTGACCAAAGCGAATCGCAGACACAGACGTACAGCGACGTACAGCAGTCTGAAACATCGCAGACACAGACGGCGCAAAACGCTGTGGCAGAGACGACAACATCCGCCGCAAATGCGCCGCTTGAAATCACATGGGAAACTGCGCTGATCGCGTTATGGCTGATGGGCATGGCGGTTATGCTGATACAGATGGGCGTGTCAACTATACGGCTGAAAAAGCGCCTGAAAAACGCTGGGAGCGTGCCACCCGAATGGCAGCGCATGGCGGAGGATATTGAATCCGAGCTGGGGCTAAGACGCAGCGTCCGCGTTGTAATGATCGCGGGCTTCCCGTCTCCGGCGCTGAGTGCGGGGATTAGGCCCGTCGTGGTGCTGCCGGAGGAAATGCTTGAAAAAACCGACGCGTTGGTAAGGTTCGCATTACTGCATGAGATGACACATATCAAACGCAAAGACCATATCGTCAGCCTGCTATTGCTCCTGCTGCGTGCTGTGTATTGGTTCAATCCGATCGTTTGGCTGACAGTACGTCAAATGCGCCTCGATATGGAAACGGCTTGCGATAGCACTCTGACAAGACCGATGAGCACTTCAGACAGGAAGCAATATGCCAGCACAATACTTTCTATGTTTGCGCGAAAGCAGGTACGGTATGTTCTGGGTATGTCGCTTGGACAGACAAAAAAGACAGCCGAACGCCGTCTGCGCGGCGTGTTTATGCGCGGTAAATCGAGCCGAAAGGCGCACGTGACTGCTTTAATTCTCACGGCAGTACTGCTGATTTCCTGCTTTACCACAGCCTGCCAGCCGACGCCCGAGGAAGAGATCGTCGTCGGCAAGGACCAGGACGAGATGCTATCCGCGGCTGCGCAGACGCAGGAGGCGGAGAGCGAAATGGTCTCCGAACAGGTAGACGCGCCGGAGACGTATACGGCAAACGTAACGGCGGCGGAAGGAAAACTGAATGTTATTGCAGATAATGCGTCCGTGATTTTGCCGAACGTGGATGCAATCCCCATACTACGTGTCGAGGCGGCGGATTTCACGCAGGCGCAGGTGGACGGGCTGATATCGGCACTGCTGGGCGGGCAGACGATCTACGAGGTAACCTACGGTGCGGATACAAAGGACGAGATCATGCAGCAGATACTCAATCTCAAGCGGCTCAAGGAGACAGACGAGTATGCGTCGGAAGGCGACCAGGCGCAATTGAGCGAAGACATCGAAATGCTGGAAGCAAAGTATGAGCAAGCCCCCGAAACCAGCGAGGATATTACCGTCGAATCAGACGGGCAGCTCAAACAGGAGGAGCTGACCGACTATGAAACGGGGGCGCATATTGCATATTACATGGGGCTGAATGCCACGACGAACCCGGACGACTACACGAAGGCCGCGAGGATTTTGGTGCAGAACAATAACGATATGACGCAGTCCATCGTCGACGTTCGTACGGACGAGGACGGCAACATTACGGGCATGAGCGGACGGTTCGTGCGGCGCATGGCCATGCTGAAATATGAGAACAGGGGCGACGCGTCGGGCAGCAACTTCGCGCAGCATACGCCGATATCGGTGGCTGAGGATACGGTGATCGACGACCCGGAGGTACTTGCTAAACTGGCAACAACGCCCGGTGGGGCCAAAGCGCTGGTCGAAGACATGCTGGCGCGCGCGGGTATCGACAATATGACGGTCGTGGCGATGTATTTGACTGATGACGAGAATCTGGGCAACTATGACGGGCTGGTTTTGCCGGCGGAACATTATGCCTATAAGCTCATTCTCTGCCGCACGGTGGACGGCGTGCCGGTGTCGTATATCAGATGTTCAAGCGGCGGCGGCGCGGATATGGAGAACCGTATCAGCGCGGCGCTGGAGAGCGGCGATGAGGACGCGGTGGAGCAGGCCTACAGCAATATGGCGGAATGGGCCTATGAGACGATTGACGTGATGGTAGACGACACCGGTATCATCTCGCTGGACTGGTACTCGCCGCTGGAACTGGGCGACATTGTCGTTGAAAACGCTGCGTTGCTGCCGTTTGCAGACATAGCGGACAAATTTGAGAAACAGATGAAGATCGAATGGGAGACACAGGCGAATGGGGAGGGTCTTGAGTCCATATCGTTCACCGTGGATCACGTATCCCTGGAGTATCAGCGGATCGCGGAGCAGGATGCGCTTGACAGCGGGCTGCTGGTTCCGGTTTGGAACTTCTACGGCACTTGTACGGCCCCGACCAGCGACGGCGGAGATGTGGGCAGCTCGTTCCTTGGCGGTGATGATTATTATAGCAATCCGATGATGACGATCAATGCCATCGACGGCAGCATTATCGATATTGTGCAGGGATATTAGTACAGAGTAAAACAATAGCAGGCATGGAATGCTCATGAAACATGCCATGCCTGCTTAATTTTGCCCGAAATGAGCCTAAGATTACAATCCGATTACATTTTGATGAATACTTGTTGAATGCTTCTGGACTAAGATACGGGTAACCCGGGACGTATAGCAAAGGTAAAATGATAAAATGAAAGACATCAAGAAATATGCAATTTCATCCGACATCCGTCGTGCCCTTACCGGACGTGGCTTTATCATTGGCGTAGCGGGAATGGTGCTCGTGATTGCCCTATCGTCGCTCGAAAATATCATCAGTGCGACTCGAAACACCGGGCCGCTGATGAACGGATTCCACGCCCAGTTCATGATAACCGCGCTTTCGTCCGACTGGGTGACGCTGGCGATCCCTATTGTCTGTGCGCTGCCGTTTACCACAGCCTTTGTGGACGATGTTAAAAGCGGATTCATCAAGCAATACCTGCATCGGACGAGCATCAAACAATATATCAGGGCAAAGCTATTTGCCTGCGGCCTTTCGGGCGGCCTCGTTCTGTTTTTCGGCATCGTGATCGCCTACGCGCTGTCCGCGCTGGTTTTCACGCCGATGGAGCTGGCCTTGGGCGAGGGCGAAACTGCGCAGCCATATTTCGCCCAGTTGCTCATGGTTTCCGCAACGCTGTTTTTCTCTGGTGCGTTCTGGTCGCTGGTCGGGTTCGCCTTCTCGGCAGCGACAATGAGTAAATACATGGCATATGCATCCCCGTTTATTTTATACTATGTCCTCATCATACTCAACGAGCGGTATTTCGAGAACCTGTATGTGCTATACCCCAAGGAATGGCTGTTCCCGTCGGACGTGTGGGTGCTGGGAAGCCTGGGTGTAATACTGCTCCTCGCAGAGTTAACAGCAATTATTTCCCTTGCATTTGCTGTTACTGCGAAAAGGAGGCTCGCCAATGTCTAAGGTTCGCCAAATCGGTTCCGTCACCGCATACAACTTCCGGCAATGGCGAAGGAACCCGCGGATTATAATAACGTTCGCGCTCGCGTTCATACTGTGCTTTTTGCTTTCGGACAAGGCGGTGCGCTTTGCGAAGGAATACGAAACCACGATGCAGATCGTCGAGGCTTTTGTCTGGACGTTCGGCGACAGCAATTCGATACTGCTCGCGTCGCTTCTTTTGCTGCTGTTGTTTGCGGATATGCCGTTCCTATCCGCCGGTACGCCATATTACCTGATGCGCATCGACCGAAAGACCTGGCTCGCAGGTCAGGTGCTGTATATAGTTCTTGCAACAAGCATATATATGCTGTTCATACTGGCTTCAACGTCTGTGGTTTGTATGAGCCAGTCGTTTGTCGGCAACATGTGGAGCGAAACGGCGGCAATACTCGGGTACTCCGGCGCGGGCAAGGCCGTGGCGCTGCCTGCGCTCGTAAAAACGCTGGAGATGAGCACCCCGTACGAGTGTATGGCAACCATCTTTCTGCTGATGTTGCTCTACACCCTGCTTATGGCCTTTATCATGCTGACGTTCAATATCCGCAAGGGACAGCTCGCGGGCGTGGTCAGCGTGTTTGTGTTTAGCTTGTACGGGTTCCTTTTGAATCCTCAGCTTATCAAGACGGCATTTGAGCTTCCGGACGAGCTGATGTATAAGGCGAACGTGGCGGTGGGCTGGCTGTCGCCGCTTAACCAGGCCACATATCATATGCATAATTTCGGATACGATCTGCTGCCCCGGCTGTGGATGACATACGTGATATTCGGCGTGCTGATTGCGCTTTGCTTTTTGCTGGCGCTGCGGTCGGTGCGAAAATATAATTTCAATTTTATAGGAACGGAGAATGGATAATGGACATCGCCATCAGCGTTCAAAACGTGACAAAGCGGTTTGGGGAGGAAACGGTGTTGACTGATGTTTCCCGCGAATTCGAGGAAGGCAAGATACACGGCATCGTGGGCAACAACGGCAGCGGCAAGACCGTGCTCATGAAATGCATCTGCGGCTTTCTGCTCCCGACCAAAGGAAAGATATTTGTCAACTACAAGCAGGTAGGAAAGGATTGCGATTTCCCCGAGGATATCGGCATCATCATCGAAACGCCGGGGTTTTTACCGGGAGTTTCGGGCATGAAAAACCTTCAGATACTTGCCTCGCTCAAGAGAAAAATATCCAGCGATATCATCTGGCAAACAATTGAGCGCGTTGGGCTTGATCCGTCGATGAAGAAACCCGTGGGCAAATACTCTATGGGCATGCGGCAGCGCCTCGGCATCGCGCAGGCGATCATGGAAGACCCGTCGATACTGATACTTGACGAGCCGCTCAATGGCCTTGATAAGAGCGGGGTTGCGGATATGCGTGAGCTGATCAAGGGCCTCCGGGGCCAAGGCAAGACGATTATTCTTGCGAGTCACAACCAGGTGGATATCGACGAGCTCTGCGATACGGTTTGCGAGATGGACGCAGGCATTATGACGGTGGTGAGAGAATGAGCGAAATAATAAGGCTTGTGAACGTTGTAAAGATGTTAGACGAGGGCCGACGCGTAATTAACGGTATGAATCTCAGTATTCAGGAGAAAGAACGCGTTGCGGTCTGCGGGGCACCCGGTTCCGGCAAAGGTGCGCTGATGCGACTAATTGGGGGTATGGAGCCACCCAGTGCCGGCAAAGTCTTTGTGCTGGGTCAAGCGGTGCACGAGATGGATGCCGATAAAGCCGCTGTTTTCAGGAACCGGAATATCGGAATCGTCCATCGGGAACCAGGGCTTATGGAGCGGCTGAACATATTTGAGAATGTGTTGCTGCCGCTTGCGATTCAGGGTATACCGCTGTCTCAGCGGAAACAGGCGGTAAAGGAGCAGCTTAAGACATTGGGGATTTCACACATCGCACATGCCTATCCGGCGCAGCTCTCTGCTTATGAAACGCGCATCGTGTCCATTGCGCGTGCGCTCATTAATCAGCCTAAGATACTGCTGCTGTATGAAGTGATGGCCGGTCTCTCTGAAAGGGATACGGAGCAATCCACCGGCGTGATCAATGCAATATTCAGATACGGCAATTATACGGTATTAACATTCAGCGTCAATACAAACAACGGATTACACATGGACAAAACGATTTTACTGAACCATGGGAAGATTCAGGAGGACAGATCATGAAAAGAATAAGTATGCTGCTTGCGGCTTTGGTATTGATATTCATATTGCCTGCAACGGCCTTGGCGGAAGGGGAGGAAACGCCATCCCCGACGGATGACGGAACCGCTGCCGCGGTCAGCCTTGAAATAGACAACGCGCATGTCTATGAAGGAATGGACAAGGCCTTCAAGGACGGATATACGCCTGTCGTGAAAGATGGAAAAGCAATAGTCGTTTTGCCGCTGATTGCAAACGGCGAGATCATGGGCAATACCGTTACGGCTACGCCCGGCCTCGGGGCCACAGCATCCTCACCTTTTGTGTATAGCAATTATCAGAAAACGGTGAACCTGGATGACAACCCTGTTGAGGGAGGCGGCACGGTGTCCAGCTATCTCGTGCGGTTTGACCTGCCGCTGTCTGCCGACCGGTATAATGGCGTATACCAAGTGACGATCGATATACAGGCGCAAGCGTCGGACGGCACCCCGATCCAGCAATCGTTTACGATGTACGTTACGATCACTGACGGACAGGACCCCAACGCGGAGCCGAGTGCGGAGACGACGCCTGCGCCCATCTCCCAGCCCAAGATCATCGTAAGTGGCTACAGCGTGAACCCATCTTTGGCGGTGGCAGGCGAGGAATTCACCGCATGCATTACGCTGCAGAACACGAACGATAAGCAATCGGTGCAGAACATGGCTGTGACAGTATCGTGCGATTCGCCGAATTTTGCTCTGCAAAACGAGAGTAATGTCATCTACATTGGCAAGCTTTCAAAAGGGGCGGAGACGGATATCGAGGTGACCTATAAGACCGATCTCGAGACGCCGCCTCAGCGGTACAATATTACGCTTTCTATCGAGTACGACAACAGCGATGCGCAGACGCTGTCCTCATCGGGAACAGTCCCCATTTTAGTAGGCCAACCCTTACGGGTGGAGATGGAAACGCCGCAGATACCTGAATCGGTCAATGCGGGCGATACCATGCCGCTCTCATTTCAGGTCATGAACATGGGACGCAGCACAGTCTATAATGTTCGCATAGAACTTTCCGCTCCCGGCCTCATACCGTCCGAAACGGCATTTATCGGTA
>JAQTSP010000224.1 GCA_028711205.1 Eubacteriales bacterium
TGTGGCGGTTTCGGATATTCGGGACGGATGGTTTTCTATCTCCGTCAATGTGCGTGTGAGCCCGGGGTTTATCTCATGGCTGACCATATTCGGCGATGACGCGGAAGTCATAGCGCCGGACAGCTTGAAAAACGAGATGAAGGCGATGATAGGGTCTTTAAGCCGGGTTTATAATAATTGATAGTAATGCAAAGAAATTGTTAATGCCATAATACTATATGGCGTTTAATTTGTATTTAGCTTATGAAACAGACCAAAAATATCGATAAATAAATAGATGATTTTATATAAGGAAAAAGGAGTTGAGACAATTGGAGGATAAACAATCCATCGCTGAAACAAATTGTGATAAAAGTGAAGGATCTGTTTTGGAGATTCAGCTTGAAGAGGAGAATACTCAATGCCAACTCTTTTCGCAGGATGCCAAATATAAAATATCCTTTTTAGAGGATGGTGTTTATTTAAATGTCACAAAAGAGATTGGCGACGGAAAGCCCCTGGAGCCGGACCTCGTTGTATATGATATCAATCGCAGAAGTATAAAAGGTTTGGATATCAGTAATGTGCTCTTGCGCTTAAAAAAGCACGAACTTAATATTAAACTTGCGGATACGCAGGATGAAATAACAGTGGATTTAGATGTTGTTGTTGTGACAACAAAAGATGAAATGTCTGCGTCTATGATGCTTTTTCCGCCATCTGAGGGTGGGAACCGCAAAACAGCAGACGAGATAATCAATAAGATTAAGACAGACGGGGGGATCACATTTGGCCTTGAGCCGGAGGATATAAGATATGCGGTAGAAAATGAGCAATATTATAGAAACATTGAAATAGCCAGAGGCAGACAACCCCAAAAAGGCAAAGACGGATATGCCAAGATTCTTTTTAATACGGAACACGATAATACGCCAATGGTCAATAATGACGGCAGTGTGGATTATAAAAATCTAAATTTATTTGAAAACGTAATAGAAGGCGCGACTATTGTGACGAAGATACCGCCTGAAGAAGGCGTCGATGGTTATTCGGTAAAGGGGAATACGCTGCCCGCAAAAAAAGGGCTGGAGGCTAAGCTGCCAAAAGGAATAAACGTAAAAGTATCTGAAGACGGAGAAAGCCTGATCGCGGCAAAAAGCGGAAGAATTGACTATGTAAACGGACGAGTAGAGATATCGGATGTTTTTAAAATTTTGGGTGATGTCGATATAAGTATCGGAAATGTGTTTTTTGAAGGTGATGTTGTTGTTCGCGGAAACGTTATTGACGGCCTTACGATACAGTCATCAGGCAAAATTGAGGTTAATGGCTATGTGGAAGGCGCGACATTGATCGCGGGGAATGATATCATTTTAAAAAACGGCATACAAGGAAGGGGAAAAGGCAAGTTGATAGCGGGTGGAAATATCGTTGCCAGATTTATGGAACGATGCACCGCAGAGGTCAGGGGAGATATCTTTTCTGACTACATCGTGCATTGTTCTGTGGTTGCAGGCGGTTCTGTAATAATGAAGGGAAAGTGGGGCAGGATAATCGGCGGCGCTATCCGTGCAGGCAAAGAGATCACAGCCAACGTCATTGGATCACCGACCAATGATCCGACGCTGATCGAACTGGGGACTTCGCCGCAAATGCGTGTCAGATATAATGAACTGGAAACGATGCGGGAACAGGTAAAAGCGCAATTAAATAAGATTGATAATATCGCAAAAATAACACCCTCACATAATGATTCGCCGGAACGCAAAGCAATGCGCCAGAAATTGATCAATACCAGGGAACAAATCAATGAACAATATTACGAGGTGCAAAATGAACTGATGGCTTTGACCGAAGAATTGAGCGAACAAAGCGATGGACGTATCAATGTAATCAGTTGTGTGTATCCAAATGTTAAGATTATCATTGATTCCTGCCTGCTTACCACAAAATCCATGTTTGAGTATGTCACGTTCAGACACAAAGATGGAGAAATCATTTTTCCATCCTGCGAAATCAGACAGTGACAAGCTTTCGATACAGCCAACAATGTTTAATCACACACAGATGCCTGGTGATATTGGAAATCACCCCAAAAACGCTTTGCGTTTTCGGGGACCCCGACAAAAAAAGAGCCGTCTTTACGGCTCAGATGAAAAAAGCACCAATATGACAATGAAGCTCTTTTAACTTTTAATAGAAGATATCACCGCCGTATTGAAACGATACGTCGTCGAATTCGTAGGTCTTGTCTTCGGGTATATCGCCCGCCATGCTGTAGAACTCCAGCGTCAGCGTGATATCCAGCGTATCGCTGGCCACGGGTATCTCGGGTGCGGGTTCCTCCGTTTGGCTCGGGTCATAGACCTCATCTGTTTGGGCGGCCTGTATCGTGCTGCTGCATACAGCGCTGAGGCTTGTGACCTTGATGAAATACTCACTGTCAGAGAATGCTTCAAGTATCGATTTCATACCCTCATATGTACCCGACATCGTGACGGTGACCGGGCACACCTCCATCTGGCCGAATTCGCTGACATCGTCAAAATAAAACATGACTTTCTGCGCGTATTCGTTGACGGTTTCTTCCAGGTACACGAGTACAGGCGGATGGTCAAAACCCTGCGATATACCGCCGCTGTAATCCGCAAGTTCGGTTTCAAGCGCGGCGATATCGTCCTCCAGCAGCTTTACCTTTTGTTCCTGCTGATCGTTTGTGGTGACGAGTATTTCCTTGTTCGCTTTCTCCACAAGGATATCGCTCATATCCTCTAAATACGGCTTGAGAAACAGCAAATAATATGCGCCGACCACGGCCAGTATTAATACGAAAAATACGAGTGTCTTTTCGCGTTTTGTCATGTTCATTCGCTGACCTCCTCTGTGGGTACGCCATATTCATCTGCATTTTGTATCAATGAGGGGCTGCTCAGCGAAGAAAGAAGTTTTGCGGATAATGAAAACGATGTTTGCTCCTCGTATGCCAGCGCCGTACTGCTGGATACATATACGTTTTCAAACATATCCGTTTCGTTTAATCTGAGACAAAAGGCTGCGACGACCGCGTCATTTTCCGCGATGCCGATAACGCTCATCTTTTCGCCTGCCAATGTCAGTGAAGTGATATTCGCATTTGTGGGAAGAGACTGCTCGATCGCTTCAAGATAGGCTGAAACATCCGAATCTGTGCTGCTCAGCGCCGACAGGTCTTCAAGCTGTTCGCTTAAATATTCACTGTGCTGTGTTTTTTCAAGAAGATCCTGTTCTGTGATAGAAGAAGTCACCAGTTTTCCTTCGAGTTCGGCCAGCTCAAGTTTGGCTGCGGCAAGTGCCTGAGACGGCAGCGTGATGCCTGCATACAGGCTGCCTGCGAATATGGCGATGACAAGAAGTATCGCCGCCCATTTTTTACTCGAATATTTTTTTTGCCGACGCCTGAATAATAGGTTGATGTCGCCTTTCATGATTGCACCTCTCTGAATGTCGCTGTGTATGCGTTAAGCAAAAAAGCGAATGCTTTGTTATCGACACTTTTATTCGCCTTTGTCGCTGTGATAAGATCGGACGCATAATGCACAGGGATCCCTGTGTGTATTTCCATGTATTTTTTTAGCCCGGGAAGCAATGAACCGCCGCCGGATATATATATTGC
>JAQTSP010000031.1 GCA_028711205.1 Eubacteriales bacterium
ACATGGCATCCGGGCTATGGCGGTATTCGCGGCATCCGAACTATCTTGGAGAGGTATTATTCTGGTGGGGCGTCTGGGTGATACAGATGAGCGTGCTGCCTGCGTTGTGGTGGACGATATTTGCGCCAACAGCGATGACGCTGCTGTTCTTATTCATCAGCATACCGATGATGGAAAAACGTCTGCTGGCGTCAAAAGAAGGGTACGCGGCATACAAAAAAAGCACGTCGATGCTCCTTCTGCTGCCGAATGGAAAATAGCCCGATCATATTTCGTTATAAAAACAATATCTGTTTTTGCCCCCTGTCTTTGCCTTCGCGAGCGCTTTATCGGCCGCGATCAGCAGATCCTTATACGTGTCCGCGCAGGTGGGGTATTTGCAGAGGCCGATGCTGATCGTCACTTTCCTGTCATCAAACATCACAAAGTTTTCCTCTATCTCGTTCATGATGTTTTCAAGTATAGCCCTGTATTGATCATGTGTCTCTCCGTATATGATCAGCGCGAACTCGTCTCCGCCCCATCTGTACACATCAAGATCTTCTGAGATGAGGCCCTTGAAAATAGACGCGAGATTGACCAGGAGCATGTCTCCGACCGTGTGCCCGTATATATCGTTGATCATCTTGAAATCATCGATATCCAGCAGCGCGTAAGCAAAAGACCGCTTTTCCGCAAATATCCTTGTAATATCCTGCTCCATCTTGTATCTGTTTTTCAGGTAGGTCAGGCTGTCGTGGTACGCCATGTATTCCTTTTCATCCATCGAAACGACCAGCCTGTTCATCAGCAGCGCGAAGGATCTTGAGAGCTTCCCTGTCTCGTCTTTCCGTTTTGTAAATTTGGCCGGCATTTCGCCGATAACGGTCTGGGAATTCTCCACGTAAGCGGAAAGTTCGACGATGGAATTGGTGAGCAGGTATGAGAAAATATACACGATAACGGCGATCAGCAGCACGCCGCAAAGTGCCAGAACGACAAAATAGAACACATACATATCAAGCTGATCGTTGATGTCTTCGGGTTCGATGTACGAAGTCACGTATAGCGATATATCCTCGGCCAGTAAGCTGATCGCATAATAACCGTGTTCGCCTTCACTGCTTTCAATTGTCGCCCATGCCATTTCCTCTGCATCATCGCCGATCTCAAACCTTGTGTCCGAGTTCACAAGTTCTGTGGGATATAACACCTCCCCGCTTTGTTTGGATATCATGATGTTTGCGTCAATCAGAGAAAGCGATGACGCGATCCCCGACCATAACCACCCTGCCGGACGTTTCGCAGCGATCATACCGTTTATATTATCGTCCGTAGTGTACCTTTCACAGATAAGCACGCCTTCATTTTCATTATCGTAAAAACGTCCGAACAGCACATTTTCATTATTTGAATAATCACCGATTTCAATATCGGGCTGCTTTATGGCGTATGCATGCCGTGTAATCTGATATGTTACACCGTCACATATCAGCAAAATGTATTCGTAGCCGAAAAGGGAGATGTTCTCCTGCAGTACGCTGATCTTTTCTTCGATGGCGTGATTGGATGTTGTGAACATTTCCCTTGCGGCGACCGATCTTAACACGTATATGTCCGCATACACGCTCTTCTCCAGCGCAAAAACCGCTTCGTTACATGCCTGCTTCGCTTCAAACTCCACTTCCGCTTCAAGACTCGCCCGCATAACCGAAAAAAATATTAATCCTATAAGTATGATAATCAGTAAAAAAACAGCGATGTTGGTTATTGTCAGTTTTATCTTGATACTCAAAAAGGCCTCCCACAATACATCATCGGGTCAAATATTAACACACCGGGTGATCCGTTGATTCTACCCGAGTATTTTTGCTAAAAATTCTCCTGTCGCGCTTTCTTTATATTTTGAAATCTGCTCCGGCGTACCCTCCGCGATGACGCGTCCGCCGTCGTCTCCGCCGTTCGGGCCAAGATCAATACAGTAATCCGCACACTTGATCACGTCCAGATTATGCTCGATCACAATCACCGTGTTGCCTTTGTCCGCAAGGCGCGACAGTATGGCAATCAGCTTTTTCACATCGTCCGTATGCAGTCCGGTCGTCGGCTCGTCCAGTATGAAAAGCGTGTTGCCCGTCTGCCTTTTTGACAGGTGCGTCGCCAGCTTGACACGCTGCGCCTCGCCGCCTGAAAGCGTCGTCGACGGCTGGCCCAGCTTGATATAGCCAAGTCCGACTTCGTTCAATACTCTCAGCTTGTTATGGATCGGCGGAATGCTGGCAAAGAAGCTGTCCGCTTCCTCAACGGTCATATCGAGCACCTGCTGTATGTTTTTTCCCTTATACCTGACCTCAAGCGTTTCTCTGTTATACCTTGCGCCCTTGCAGACCTCGCAGGGCACATACACGTCGGGCAGAAAATGCATCTCGATCTTGATGATACCGTCACCGCTGCATGCCTCGCAGCGGCCGCCCTTGACGTTGAACGAGAACCGTCCCTTGCCATAGCCCCTGATCTTCGCATCTTTCGTAGACGCGAAGATGTCCCTGATATGCGTAAAAACACCCGTATAGGTGGCGGGGTTTGACCTCGGCGTCCGACCGATCGGGCTCTGGTCGATATCCACGACCTTGTCAAAAAGCGCCGCGCCCTCAATGCGTTCGTGCCGGCCCGGCCGTTCCTTTGAATGATAGAGGTTTTTCGCCAGCGATTTATATAGTATCTCGTTGACAAGCGTCGACTTTCCGCTTCCGGAAACGCCCGTCACTGCTGTCATCACACCTGTCGGAAACGTCACATCGATATTTTTCAGGTTGTTTTCGCATGCACCGATGACCTTGAAATATCCGTCCGGCGTTCTTCTTTGTGAAGGCACATCGATCTTTTTTGTACCGGATAGATACTGCCCTGTGATCGAATCTTTGTTGCGCATGATCTCCTCAGGTGTGCCTGCCGCGACGATCCGGCCGCCGTGCACGCCGGCTCCAGGGCCGATGTCGACCACAAAATCTGCGCTGCGTATCGTATCCTCGTCGTGCTCGACAACGATCAGCGTGTTGCCAAGCGCCTGAAGTTCCTTCAGCGTACCTAAAAGCTTCTCGTTATCGCGGTGATGCAGGCCGATGCTCGGCTCGTCAAGTATATACAGCACGCCCGTGAGCCCCGAGCCGATCTGCGTCGCAAGACGGATGCGCTGTGCTTCTCCGCCCGAGAGCGTGCCCGCGTTCCGTGCCAGCGTCAGATACGAAAGCCCGACGTTCTTGAGGAAATTCAGCCGCGCCTTGATCTCTTTCAATACCCGGTCCGCGATCATACGCTGTTTTTCCGTCAGTTTCAGCGTGTCGAAAAAGCTGGCGATCTCGTCGATAGCCATGGCGGACACCTGGGCGATATTTTTGTTTCCGAGCTTGACCGCGAGCGGCTCCGGCCGAAGACGCGCGCCGTTGCAGACGGGACAGTCGAGCGTCGTCATATACTTCTCGATCTCCATCTTCATCATATCCGAATCTGTCTGCATATACCGCCGCTCAAGGTTCGGGATGATACCCTCAAACTTGTTGAGGAACTTGCCCTGCCCGTATTCGGATGTATAATCGACCTCGAAACGCTCGTTGTTCGTACCGTATAATATCTTTTGCTGTATCTTTTTATCGAGTTTCTCGAACGGCATGTTCATATCAAAACCGAAGTGCTTCGCCATGCCCTTGAAATACTGAGACCCCCAGCTGTCCGTCGCGGCGGAATTCCACCCCGACACACGCACCGCACCCTCCGCAAGCGACTTTGACCTGTCCGGCACGACAAGCGCTTCGTCCACCTTCATGATCGTGCCGAGGCCGTGGCAGTGCGGACAGGCGCCGTACGGCGCGTTGAAAGAAAACATGCGCGGCGATATCTCGTCGATGCTGATACCGCAGTCGATACATGCGTAATTCTGCGAATAGCGCTTTTCCGTGTTGCCGTCCATATCAAACGCCTTGACCACACCGTCGCCCAAAGAGAGCCCCGTCTCGATGGAATCATGCAGCCTTGCCGCGATGTCGTCTTTTAGTACCAGCCTGTCGATCACGACATCGATCGTGTGTTTGACGTTCTTATCGAGCGCAATCTCCTCGTCGAGCGTATACGTCATGCCGTCGATCATCACGCGCGTATAGCCCGATTTGCTTAAGCTTTCGAGTTCCTTGATATGCTGCCCTTTGCGCCCTTTGATGACGGGCGCCATGATCATCAGTCTCGCGCCTTCCGGCATCTTCATAATTTCGTCGACGATCTGGTCGACCGTCTGGCGTTCAATCTTCTTGCCGCATTTGACGCAGTGCGGCACGCCCGTGCGCGCAAATATCAGCCTCAGATAGTCGTGTATCTCCGTCACGGTACCGACGGTCGATCTCGGATTACGGCTCGTCGTTTTCTGGTCGATCGATATCGCCGGAGACAGCCCGTCGATCGAATCGACATCCGGCTTCTCCATCTGGCCTAAAAACAGGCGCGCGTATGCGGAGAGCGATTCTACATACCGCCTCTGCCCTTCCGCGTATATCGTATCAAACGCCAGCGACGATTTGCCGCTGCCCGACAGCCCTGTGATCACGACCAGCTTGTCCCTGGGAATTTCAAGATCGATATTCTTTAAATTGTGCTCTCTTGCGCCTTTTATCGTGATGTATTTCATGTTTTTCCTTTTCTGATGTATTCTTTCAGCCTGAACAGCTCGTCCCGAAGTGCGGCAGCCGCCTCAAACTCGAGCGCGATCGCGGCCTGCTTCATCTGCTTTTCGATGATCGCGGCTTTCTTTTCGGCTTCACCGTGAGTCAGATGTTCGCTGTCCTTGACGGGCCGCGTGATCTCGATCATTCCCAGCGTTTCCTTGACGATCGATTTCGGCGTGATGCCGTGCTTTTTGTTAAAAGCAATCTGCATCTCTCTGCGGCGATTCGTTTCTTCGATTGCGCGCTGCATCGAACCCGTGACCCTGTCTGCGTACAACAGCACGTGCCCGTCAATATTGCGCGCGGCGCGTCCGATCGTCTGTATCAGCGACGTATCGTTACGAAGGAACCCTTCCTTGTCCGCGTCGAGCACCGCAACAAGCGCGACCTCTGGCAGATCGAGTCCTTCACGCAATAGGTTGATGCCCACGAGCACGTCGAATTCGCCCATTCGGAGGCCGCGTATGATGTCCATGCGCTCCAGCGTGTCGATATCCGAATGCATGTATCTGACACGGACACCCAGTTCCTTATAATAATCCGTCAGACGTTCAGCCATCTTTTTTGTCATCGTCGTGACAAGCACACGGTAACCTTTTTTGGCGGTTAAGCGTATCTCGCCCAGAAGATGCTCGACCTGGCCTTCTGCCGGCAAAACGGTCACTTCCGGGTCGACAAGCCCCGTCGGACGCACAATCTGCTCCACGACGCTGCCCGCCAGTTTTCTTTCAAATTCCGCCGGCGTTGCGCTGATATAGATCGTCTGCCCCTGCCTTTTTTGAAACTCGTCGAATGTGAGCGGTCTGTTGTCGTATGCGGACGGCAGCCTGAACCCGTATTTGACCAGCATGTCCTTGCGCGAGAAATCGCCCTTGTACATGCCGCGTATCTGCGGCAGCATCATGTGCGACTCGTCGACAAACAGGAGGTGGTCGTCCGGGAAGTAATCGAGCAGCGTATACGGCGGCTCACCGGGGCTGCGGCCGTCAAAATACCGCGAATAGTTCTCGATGCCGTTGCAGTACCCGATCTCTCGCAGCATCTCCATATCGTACAGCGTCCGCTGTTTGATGCGCTCCGCCTCAAGCAGCTTTCCCTGCTGCTGGAACAGCGCGATCTGCGCCATCATGTCCGTCTTGATCTCGTCAAGCGATTCAAGCATCGCCGCGCGTTCGATCGCGTAGTGCGAAGCCGGAAAGATCGCCATGTGCTCCCGCGAGGACACCGCCCGTCCCGTCACCACTTCGATGT
Organism: Eubacteriales bacterium; assembly: GCA_028711205.1. Classification (GTDB taxonomy): domain Bacteria; phylum Bacillota; class Clostridia; order Christensenellales; family SZUA-584; genus JAQTSP01. The sequence continues at coordinate 5,943 of JAQTSP010000031.1, forward strand.
CGAGTATGCGCTCGACTTCATCGCCGAAAAACTCGATACGCACGGCCCGCTCCATCGTGCTTGCAGGGAACACTTCGACCGTGTCGCCGCGCACGCGGAAACTGCCGCGCCTGAAATCGATGTCGTTTCTTTGATAGTTGATATCGACAAGCCTTGATAAGAACTCGTTGCGCGCGACCGTCATGCCCGGCCGCAGCGATATGCTCATCTTCAGGTATTCCTGCGGGTCGCCGATCGCGTATATGCACGACACCGACGCGACGACGATCACGTCACTGCGTTCCTGAAGCGCGGACGTCGCGCTATGGCGCAGCCTGTCGATCTCGTCGTTGATGCTCGCATCCTTCTCAATATAGAGATCCTGTCCCGGCAGATATGCCTCGGGCTGATAATAGTCGTAATAACTGACAAAAAACTCGACCGCGTTTTCGGGAAAATATTCTCTGAATTCTCCACAAAGCTGCGCCGCCAGCGTTTTGTTGTGCGCCAAAACAAGCACCGGCCGGTTCAGGCGCTCGATCACATTCGCGGCCGTAAACGTTTTGCCGCTGCCGGTCACGCCAAGAAGCACCTGTGCATTTTTACCCTCTTCTATACCGCGCACAAGCTTGTTGATCGCTTCAGGCTGGCTGCCGGCCGGCTTATATTTTGCGTGCAGCTTAAAATCCAAAACACACCTCTTTCGCAAACACAAGTATAGCACACGCGTTCTCTTATGCCAATAGCCAGTCTTTTGTTGAATATAGAACAGCCGCATCTGAAATATAATTCAATTATGTTATATAATAACATTTACCGTTGTATTGTCAAAATTATATGTTAAATGACATTTGTTAAAATAAAAATATCAGAAAAGCATAAAAACTCTTTTCTTTTTTAAATAATATATGATAAAATGAATTTTAGTAATATGAAAGTTGCAGCAAAGGCGCTGCTTTATATATAAACCGAATATATAAATAAAGCGAATGATGCGCATATTTTTTGTGTATCGCCTTTGATGCTCTGTTTTCTTTGTCGCTGCATTAAGCAACAAGAATTTAACCTGATGAAGGAGGAGTATCATGAATCTACAAACACCCAATTTCCGATGTCTCGATGATTCCGGTTGACAGAAGATAACCGGAGTTCCCCAGAGATAATTATCTATACAAAAAACGCGGCCATGTAGCGTGCTGTATGAAACGTACATTAAGAATGTGCGTATTACATTTAGCGTGCTGTTTTTGATGTACATATAATACCGCATTAAAAAGCATTCCCGTCTTTTCGTAACAAACTTTAATCGCTGTGGATATCCCATAATATCTTTTGTTTCATGAGTTGCATTTTTTAATTTTAGAGAGGAGAGCATATGAAAATATTAGAAAAGACGATGAAAAACGTCATAAAACGCAACCCCGGTGAACCGGAATTTCACCAAGCCGTGAGGGAAGTCCTCGAATCACTTGAAATGGTGGCCGAAAGGCATCCCGAGTATGTTGAAGCAGGAATATTTGAACGAATTGTTGAGCCTGAGCGGCAAATTATGTTCAGGGTCCCATGGATCAACGATAAAGGGGAGGTTCAGATAAACAGAGGATTCAGAGTACAGTTCAACAGCGCAATCGGTCCGTATAAGGGCGGTTTGCGGTTTCACCCATCCGTTTATCTTGGTATTATCAAATTCCTTGGATTCGAGCAGATTTTTAAAAATTCGCTGACCGGCCTGCCCATTGGCGGCGGCAAAGGTGGAAGTGACTTTGATCCCAAAGGCAAATCAGATAAAGAGGTTATGAATTTTTGCCAAAGCTTTATGACTGAACTTTCAAAGTATATTGGCGAGAACACCGATGTGCCAGCCGGCGACATTGGCGTCGGCGGCCGTGAAATCGGTTATCTGTTTGGCCAGTACAAACGTTTGAACAATAATTTTACCGGTGTGCTGACAGGGAAAGGACTGACCTGGGGCGGAAGCCTTGCAAGAACAGAAGCCACCGGTTATGGCCTTTGCTACTTTGTTGAGGAAATGATAAAAGCAAAAGGGAAGTCATTCAAGGGCGCGAATGTTGTGATTACCGGCTCGGGCAACGTCGCAATCTATGCTTGTAAAAAAGCACAGGAATTGGGCGCAAATGTTATTGCGCTGTGCGATTCAAACGGGTATATTCATCATGCGTGCGGTATCAACGTAGACACAGTAAAACAAATTAAAGAAATCGACCGGAAGCGCATCAAAGAATATATCAGCTATCATCCCGATGCGGTATATTCGGATGGGTGCGACGGAATCTGCAATATAAAATGTGATATTATCCTTCCGTGTGCGACACAGAATGAAATCGATGGGCAGGCCGCCAAAACGCTCGTCGCCAATGGCTGCTATGCCGTCGCCGAAGGCGCAAATATGCCTTGTACGCCCGAAGCGGTCAAGGTGTTCCGGGAAAACGGCGTACTTTTTGGGCCGGGCAAAGCCGCCAATGCCGGAGGCGTTGCAACTTCGGCGCTAGAAATGTGCCAGAACAGCATGCGGTATACCTGGAGCTTTGAAGAGGTGGACACGAAGCTGAAGAACATTATGAAAGATATTTATCAAGGCTGCAGCGAGGCCGCGAAGGAATACGGACAGGAAAACAATCTTGTCGCCGGCGCTAATATCGCCGGATTCATGAAAGTGGCCGAAGCCATGTATGCGCAAGGAATCGCTTATTAAGGAAATAATAAATAAGAGCGTATGGTTTTGGTTTAATAATCACGTTTGATAAAATACTCAGTTAGTGACAGGGATAAAGCATCTTTTTCTATGACAAAGGCAAAGAAGATGCTTTATCTTGCTAACGGTACCGCTATAAACCAGCAGCTTTTTTGCTGCGAGACTGGCATACAGCCATACGGCTGTGTTAAACTAATCAAAAACAATATGCTAAAACATTTGCGGACAGCATAACGGAGGAATAATATGGGTATCCATGATAAAGTAAGTACCGGGCTCTCTGGCCTTGACCAGATCATCGATAAGCTTCGTCTGGGCGACAATGTTGTTTGGAAAGTTGATTCTGTGTTGAACTATAAAAAGCTGGTTGCGTTTTACGTTGCGCAGGCGATATCCGATAACAGAAAAATTATTTATGTCCGTTTTGGTATCCATGAACCGCTGCTCGATGATGCCATGCCGATAAAAGTCTATCAAGTCAAACCTGAAAAAGGTTTTGAGAACTTTGCGGCCGAGGTATATGGCCTGGTCGCGCGGGAAGGAGAAAAAGCGTTTTATGTTTTTGACTGCTTGACTGACCTGCTGGAATACTGGCATTCGGATGTTATGATCAATAATTTTTTCAGGATTATCTGCCCTTTTTTATATGAGCTGGATACCGTCGCGTACTTTGCGATTATACGCAATGTTCATACCTTCGGCACGATTGCAAGCATCCGTGAAACGACGCAGCTTTTACTTGATTTATTCCAAATTCATGACAAGATGTACCTTCATCCTCTCAAAGTATGGAAACGTTATTCACCAACGATGTTCTTGCCGCATTTGATACAGGGACAGGACGTTGTCAGCATTACGGCCAGTGCAGAAGCAGCCGGCCTGTTTTCAAAAATTATACATAACGAAAAAAGGCTCGATTACTGGTATGCTATTTTTGAAAAGGCAAAGCAAGGGCTTAAACGTCCGTGTGCTGAGCAGGAAGAAATAAAAAGGCATCTCATGTCTGTGCTGATCGGTGAAAAATCCAGAATGTTTACGCTTTGCGACCGGTATTTTTCATTGAAGGATATTCTTGCGATTGCCGAAAGGGAAATCGGGACAGGGTTTATCGGGGGAAAGAGCATCGGTATGCTGATCGCCAGGAAGGCTTTGGATAAAGAAGGCGGGGATCGTTTTACCGGTTTAATGGAACCGCACGATTCCTTTTATATAGGCTCTGATATTTTCTATACGTATATCGTTCAAAATGGCTGGTGGAAACTGAGAACAAAACAAAAGGCCAAAGACGGATATTATCAGTATGCGGAGGAACTCAAAGAAAAAATACTGCATGGAAAGTTTCCTGAGGAGATTCAGCAGCAGTTTATACAAATGCTTGAATATTTCGGCCAGTCTCCCATCATTGTACGCTCCAGTTCGTTGCTTGAGGATAATTTCGGAAATGCGTTTTCAGGTAAATATGACAGCGTATTTTGTGTGAATCAAGGTACGCCTGATGAACGCTACGACGCTTTCGAGCAAGCCGTACGCATCGTTTATGCCAGCACGATGAATGAAGATGCGCTCTCTTACAGAATGAACAGAGGCCTTTTTGATGCGGACGAACAGATGGCGATACTCGTTCAGCGGGTTTCGGGAGATTATTACAACGAAAATTTCTTCCCCCATATTGCCGGCGTCGGAAATTCAACGAACCTTTATGTGTGGGATCAAAACATCGATATGAGCGCAGGCATGCTTCGCCTGGTATTCGGGCTTGGGACCAGAGCCGTGGACAGAACAACGGGCGACTATGTGAGGATTGTGTGCCTTGACGACCCGATGCGTTTATCCCCGATGGATCACACCGACCTCAGCAAATATTCACAGCATCATATCGACGTGCTGTCTATCAAAGAAAATATTCTGACAGACAGGCCGCTCGAAATCATATTTTCGCAGGACATCAAAACCGATAAGGATTTATTCATCCGGCAGGACTTCGAAAAAATGAACCGCCTACGCCAGCTTGGATATTCAGACGTGCAGCCATCCAATATACTTGATTTTAAGAAATTGCTTGAGCTTACGGATTTTCCCCGGTTTATGAAAGATATGCTGGCCCTTTTATCACGCGTTTATGACTATCCGGTTGATATCGAATTTACAGCGAATTTTACTGGCAATCAGTTTAATGTGAACCTGCTGCAATGCCGGCCGCTTCAGACGAGAGGACTTGGCGCTTCGGTTGATATCCCCGATATAACCGACAAGGAAGATTGTTTCTTTTTTACAAAAGGCAACTTTATGGGAGGAAATGTTCACCTTCCCATTGAATTTGTCGTGCTGGTTGATACTCATGCCTATCTCAAATTAACCGAACAGGAAAAATACGCTGTTGCACGTCAGATCGGCCGGATCAACGCGTCATTAAAAGGCTGGAATGTCATGCTGGTTGGCCCGGGCAGATGGGGCACCACGACCCCCTCGATCGGCGTACCCGTCCATTTTTCGGAGATCTCCAATATGTCTGCCATCTGCGAAGCCGCGGAAGAAGCATCCGGCTTCAGGCCGGAATTGTCGTATGGCAGCCATTTCTTTCAGGATCTTGTGGAAATGGAGATTTTTTATGCAGCCATTTTTGCGGGCGATAAAGACGTAGTATATAATCCGGGGTACGTTAAAAACAAACCGAACATACTGCAAAGAATCTGTCCGGATCAAAAGTCTTTTTCGAACGTTATTCATATCTGCAAATTTGAGAAGTTGGAGATATTCTCCGATATCGTATCACAAAAGGTATTGTGTAAGTAGCGAATCGCATGCCTGTTTACCTGTTTATTTGTATTCATGAGTTTTGTTTATTTCGCGTTACGAAGCGTGATACTGCGCCCGCGAGATAAAAAGACCCGGCGGCAACAAGCATCGCATGCGTATCCTGCGCGCGTTTTTTTGCCGCTTGGAACGCTTGAACTGTATCATCCTTTATCTCACAATGTAAAAACTCGGAAAAATACGCAGCAAGTTCTTTTGTGTCGGCGCATCTATCACTGTCAACCTGTGTCACAACAACGTTTTTAAAATATGGGCTCAGCCTGTTTATCATACCCTTATAATCTTTATCCTTCATGCACGCGAACAGCAATACTTTCTTTCTATTTGAAAAATGCTTTTTAAGCGTGCCCAGTAGCATATCCACAGCCGCTAAATTGTGTGCGCCGTCGATCATCATATCCGGATCGCCTTTGAAATACTCCGTTCTGCATTTCAATACGGTATTCTTTAGGCCCGTTCTTATGCTTTGTTCGTCTGCGCCGAGTTTTTTAGCGACGAGCATGGCAACCGCGGCGTTTTCCGGCTGAATCTCTCCGATGGTGCGTATGAAATAATCCATGCCGTCAAAGCAGATCTTCTGGCCGGCAAGCGTGCTTGACAAAACCTTGACCCCATCGGCAAATTCCAAAGAAGAATGTTTCTTTTCGCAATGGGATATGATGATATTCTTGACAGATTCATGCTGTTTTGACGATACAACAGGGACGCCGGGTTTGATGATGCCGCATTTTTCGTTTGCGATATTCTCGAGGCTTTTACCGAGCACATCCATATGGTCATAATCGATCGGCGTCAGCACTGTCACAGACGGTTGTATGAGGTTTGTCGGGTCAAGCCGGCCGCCAAGGCCTGTTTCCATGACGGCGCAGTCAACATTGTTGTGCGCAAACCACAGCACCGCAGCCGCCGTATAGGCCGCAAACAGCGTATCGTTGACCGCAAGCCCTTTCTTTTTCACCTCCTCGAGCAGTTGCTCAAGTTCGGACCCGCTGATACATTCTCCGTCGATGCGCATACGCTCTGTCACCGATATCAAATGGGGCGACGTGTAACATCCGCACCTCTGCCCCGCCGCGCTCATGATATGGCATATGAATTCGGCGACGGAGCCTTTGCCGTTTGTGCCCGCGATATGGGCATATCTCATTGCTTCAGTTCACGGCGCCTTTGCATGACCGCCGCCATCATTTCCTGATATTTTTCCATTTTCTCCTTTTCACCCAGTACAACTTCTTCCGGCGCTTTATCGACAAAACTTTTATTTTTGAGCTTGCCATCGGCGCGTCTGATCTCGCCCTCAAGCCTCTGTATCTCACCGTCGAGACGCGCAATCTCTTTCTTGATGTCAATCAGCTCTTCCAAAGGCATGAACGCCTCTGCGCCGGGAGCCACCACGGATACCGCGTTATCCGGCACGCCCTCTTTGTCTTCTATAAACGCGATACCCGAAGCATACGCAAGCCGCTCGATGTACAGCGCGCACATCTCGTAGTCCGCCCTCATTTCCTCCGCGGCAAGTATCCTGATCGCGGCCTTTTTATTCGCGGACACGTTCATTTCCGCCCGCACGTTCCTGATGCCGCGTATCATCTCCATCACGTTCTGCATCGCCTTTTGCTCCGTATCATAGGCTGCCATAGGCTTTGGCCACCCTGACACCATGATGCTGCCCTGGGCCGCCGGAAGCGACGAAAATATCTCCTCTGTGATAAACGGCATGAACGGATGCAGCAGTTTCATCGTATCCGCAAGTACGCTGTTCAGCACGGACACCGCCGTCTGCTTTGCCGTTCCATCCTCCCCTAAAAGGCGCGGTTTTGTCATCTCGATATACCAGTCGCAGTATTCGTTCCACAGAAAATCGTGCACCTTCTGCGCCGCCATGCCAAGCTCGAACCTGTCAATCAGCTCCGTCACGTTCGATACCGTCTCCGAAAGGCGTGACAGTATCCACCTGTCCGCGATATCGAGCCGTGTCCCGTCGATCGGCGCAACGCTCTCCCCTGTGTTCATCAGCACGAACCGCGCGGCGTTCCATATCTTGTTCGCAAAGTTACGCGCGCTCAACACCCTCTCGTCCGAGAACCGCAGATCGCCGCCCACTCTGACGCCGACCGCGAGACTGAACCTCAGTGCGTCCGCGCCGTATTCGTCGATCAGCAGGAGCGGATCGATGCCGTTGTCCAAAGATTTGCTCATCTTTCGCCCCTCTGCGTCACGCACAAGCCCGTGTATGCTGACGTACTCAAACGGCGGCTCGCCTGTGCACTCAAGGCCCGACATGATCATCCTGGCCACCCAGAAGAAAATGATATCATAGCCGGTGACAAGCACGTTCGTCGGATAGAAGTATTTGAGATCTTCCGTTTTATCCGGCCACCCCAGCGTCGAGAACGGCCAGAGTCCGCTGCTGAACCACGTATCGAGTACATCCTCGTCCTGTGTAAAATTAGCGCCGCCGCACGGGCACGCCGTCGGCGTCTCTGCCGATACGACCATGTTGCCGCAGTCCGCGCAGTAATAGGCGGGTATCCTGTGTCCCCACCAGAGCTGCCGCGATATGCACCAGTCTTTGATGTTCTCCATCCAGTTGAAATAGATGCTCTCGCTGCGCTTCGGAACAAACTTGATATCGCCGTTTCTGACGGCCTTTATCGCGGGCTCTGCCAGGCTCTTCATCGCGACAAACCACTGCCGCGACACGATCGGCTCGACAACGGTGTCACACCGGTAGCACTGGCCGACGTTGTGTTTGTGATTCTCGATCTTCACCAGCAACCCCAGTCCTTCTATATCCTTGACGATCTGCTTTCTCGCTTCATATCTGTCGATATCCTTGTATTTCCCGCCATGGCTGTTGACGACACCCCTGTCATCCAGCACGCGTATGACGGGCAGGTCATGGCGCAGGCCTACCTCAAAGTCGTTCGGATCGTGCGCCGGCGTGATCTTGACCGCGCCCGTGCCGAACGCCATATCGACATAATCGTCCGCGATCACGGGTATCGGCCTGTTCATCAGCGGCAGTATCACGTTGCTGCCGATCAGGTGCATATACCGCGTATCGTCAGGGTTCACGGCCACCGCCGTATCGCCCAGCATCGTCTCGGGACGTGTCGTTGCGACAACGATACCCTCGCCGCCGTCCTCGGCGGGATAGCGCATGTACCAAAGATACGAGTCGTGCTCCTCATATTCCACCTCGGCGTCGGACAGCGCCGTCTCGCAGTCGGGGCACCAGTTGATGATGCGGTCTCCCCGGTATATCAGCCCTTTTTCGTAAAGCTGCACAAAGAACGCGTTGACGGCCTTCGAGCATCCCTCGTCCATCGTGAAACGCTCTCTTGACCAGTCGCATGAGGACCCGAGCTTCTTCAGCTGCGCGACGATGCGTCCGCCGTACTGTTCTTTCCACTGCCACGCGCGCTCGAGAAACTTTTCTCTGCCGAGTTCTTCTTTGGACGTCCCCTCCTCTCTCAGCTTGTCCGCAATGCGCACCTCTGTCGCGATGCTGGCGTGATCCGTTCCCGGGATCCACAGCGCGGCATACCCCTGCATGCGCTTTGTGCGTATGATCGCGT
>JAQTSP010000225.1 GCA_028711205.1 Eubacteriales bacterium
CGACATGCTTGTCACCGACCACTTTCTCCGCCGTGATGCCAAGATGGAACACGACGCCGTTCTCCTCGATGTGTTTTTGCACCGGGCCCGCCGCCTCCTCGTCGAGTATCATCGGCAGGACGCGCGGCGCAAGCTCGATCACATGCACGCTGTGGGCAACGGGCACCAGGCCTTCCGCGGCTTTCAGGCCGATCAGCCCTGCGCCGACGACCACCACGCGGCTCTCTTTGGTGACCAGCTTTTCGATGCCCAGCGCGTCGTCAAATTTTAAGAATGTAAACACGTTGTCCTGGCCGCCCAGCCCTTCGGTCGGCGGTACAAACGGGGACGATCCCGTCGCGATCAGCAGCTTATCGTACGTCACCGTCTCATTTGTATCAAGCGTGACGGTCTTTTTTACGGGATCGATCGCGGCCACCTTTTTGCCAAACATCGTATCGACGCCAAACTTTTCATAAAAATCATTTTTCCTGTACACCATGTTCTCCCGCGTCACCTTGCCCGCGAGATAGTACGATATCAGAGGGCGGGAATATACGTGGTGCGTCTCGTCGCTGATCACGGTGATGCTGCCCGTCTTATCGCATTTCCTGATGCCTTCTATGCATCCGACCGCCGCGGCGGAGTTGCCGATAATCACGTATTTCATCTATTCTTCACCCCTGTCCTCATATTTGAGCGCGTTGTTCGGGCAGTGCTTGACGCATTCGGGCTCGCCCATCTCGGCGCAGAGGTCGCATTTGGCGGCCACCTTTTTTTTGCCCTCGTCACGCACGATCGCGCCAAACGGACATGCGAGAACGCACGTCCAGCATCCGACGCACCGTGCCGTATCGTTGGTCACGAGCCCCGTTTCGGGGTCTTTTTGCATCGCGCCCGTGATACACGCCTGCACGCACTTCGGATCGTCGCAATGCCTGCACTGCAGCGCAAAGTTCATTTTCTCGCCCGTCTCGATATGCAGCCGCTCGACCGGCTTTGGGCTTTCGGTCTTGTGCGCTTTTATAATATCTTTTGTTATCGAATGCGACGTCCTGCAATAGACTTTGCACAGGCCGCATCCAAGACACCATTTTTCATCTGCGTATACTTTCTTCATTTAACGTTCCCCTTCATTCACGCCCCGATTATTCACCGGCATGTCTGATGCCAAGCACATCAAGCTCTTTTTGGTTCAATCCGACACCGCGGAGCATCAGGCGGTTACCCCGAAGGCTTTCGATCGCGTTGATACCCATGCCGCCCAGCATCTCTTCTATCTCGTGCTTCCATCCGGTGATCAGGTTGACAAGCCGTTCGTAAGCGATATCCGGATTCAGGCGTTTGACAAGATCGTCACGCTGCGTCGCAATACCCCAGTTGCACTTGCCCGTATAGCAAGACTGGCACATATGGCAGCCCATCGCGATTAGCGCCGCAGACGCGATATAGCAGGCGTCCGCGCCAAGCGCGATCGCCTTGATGATGTCCGCGCTGTTTCGCACGCTTCCCCCGACGACAAGCGATACATTGTTTCGTATGCTCTCTTCACGAAGCCTCTGGTCGACGGCCGCCAGCGCCAGCTCTATCGGTATGCCGACGTTGTCACGTACACGCGACGGCGCGGCCCCTGTGCCGCCCCGGAAGCCGTCTATCGCGATCACATCCGCACCCGCGCGCGCGATACCCGACGCGATGGCCGGCGCGTTGTGCACCGCCGCGATCTTGACGGAAACGGGCTTCGTGTAGTTGGTCGCCTCTTTCAGCGAGTATATCAGCTGCCCGAGGTCTTCGATGGAATAGATATCGTGGTGCGGCGCCGGCGATATCGCGTCGCTGCCTTCGGGTATCATCCGCGCTTTGGAGACCTGCTCGCCCACCTTCTCACCCGGAAGATGTCCGCCGATGCCCGGCTTTGCGCCCTGTCCGATCTTGATCTCGATCATCGCGCCGGCATTTAAGTAATCCGCGTGTACGCCGAACCGGCCGGACGCGACCTGCACGATCGTATTCGGCCCGTATTGATAGAACTCCTGCGCAAGCCCGCCTTCGCCCGTGTTATACAGTATCCCAAGCTCGGTGGCCGCGCGCGCCAGCGCCTCGTGCGCGTTTCTGGATATCGAACCAAACGACATCGCGGAGAACATCACCGGCACGGTAAGCTTGACCTGAGGCGGCATCTGCGTTGTCAGATTGCCGTTCTTGTCAAACTCCAGCTTCTCCGGCTTGCGTCCAAGCGTCACACTTGTCTCCATCGGTTCCCGAAGCGGGTCGATCGACGGGTTCGTCACCTGAGACGCGTTGACAAGCATCCTGTCCCAGTATACAGGCAGCGGATTTGGATTGCCCATGCCCGATAACAGCACAGCGCCCGACTCAGCCTGCTTATAGACCTCTCTGATCGCCTGCGATGTCCAGTTCGCGTTCGGCTTAAACTCAAGGTCGTTGACGCGGATCTTGAGCGCGCGCGTCGGGCAAAGCGCAACACACCGGTGACAGTCAACGCATTTACTTTCGTCCGAAACCATCAGCCCGGTGTCAGGATCAAGCTTGTGCACCTCGTTTGCGCACTGCTTCGCGCAGACCTCGCACTGCACACATCTATTTTCGTCTCTTTCGACCAGATAATCCGGCCAGCCAAGTTGTAAACTCATTGATTCCCCTCCACCAGTCCTAAGACCGGCTCTCCGCCCTGAGGCGCCCAGACCCGGTCGGGCTTTTCGCAGATCACGCGTATGGCTGCTTCCTCGCTTGCCACGTAGAGTATTTCGCCCTTTTCCGCAGCAACAAGCGGCCTGAGTTTGATCCTGTCGTTGAGAGCAAGCATACCGCCCTCAAAGCCGAGTATGATCGAAAACGGGCCGTTGATAAGCGCAGACCCGTATACAGCACGTATCGCTTCAAATTTCTTTTGCTTCTCTTGATCAAAAAGTTCGATCTCTCTCCAGAAAGGCGCCGCCATCACGTTCACCGCCTCCATCAAAGAAAGCCCGTGTTTTCTTATCAGAAGATCGAAAATATATGTGATGACCTCCGTATCCGTCTTAAGCGCACATTTATATCCGAACATTTCGACAAACCGCCTGTTTGCGTCATACGAAGATATTTCTCCGTTATGCACGATCGACCAGTTTAGAAGCGTAAACGGATGCGCGCCGCCCCACCAGCCGGGTGTATTTGTCGGAAACCGTCCATGAGATGTCCACAGATACGCATCATATGTCTCCAGCATAAAAAATTCGCCGATGTCCTCAGGATACCCCACGCCTTTAAACGCGCCCATGTTCTTGCCGGATGAAAATACATACGCACCGTCAATATCGCCGTTGATGCGGAACACGCATTTGACGACATATTCCTGTTCGTCAAGCTCAGAGCTGTGAAGCTTGGCCCGTTTGGGAGACACGAAATAACGCCAAATGAGCGGACTTGAGCTGATGCCTTCCGTCTTTCTTGTGGGCAGCTCACCGCCGTTCTCCACTTCAAAATGGTGTTCAATATAATCTTCCACCACCGCTTTTGCCGCCAGGTTATCATAAAATATATGCAGGGCGTAGAAATCAGCGTACTGGGGGTATATGCCATATCCCGCAAAGCCGCCGCCAAGCCCGTTGCTCCGATCCCGCATCAA
>JAQTSP010000226.1 GCA_028711205.1 Eubacteriales bacterium
CAGATGGCGGGCATGGGGTTCGCCATTGCGGGCACCGATATGACATACGAGTATTTTCGCGCGCAGGGTATCGCGTGCAGCCTGTTAAACAAAGACGACGTGATACGCGCGCTGAAGGACGGCGAAATATCGATGGTCATCAACACGCCGACCCGGGGCAAACAGCCGGGCCGGCTCGGTTTCATACTGCGCCGCACGGCGCTGGAGTTCAACGTGCCGTGTATCACGTCGATGGATACACTCAAGGCGCTGCTCTCCGTAATGGCCGCGGATGATATCGAGGAGCACCACATACCGCTGAGCGAATACTTGAAATATTAAGGTTGAAAGGAGTATCCCCCGTGTTTTGGGGGTGATACGAATATGGATCTTCTGTCTTATAAACCAAAAAACGCGTTTTCCAGTAAACATCTGCTGCGCCTTTCCAACTATACGAGCGATGAGATTCTTCAGGTCATCAGCCTTGCGCTGAAACTGAAAAAGCAGCTGAAAGAGGGCCTTATGCCGCCGATTCTCGCCGGCAAGATACTCGCGATGATATTTGCTAAAAGCTCGACGCGCACAAGGGTGTCTTTTGAGGCGGGCATCTATCAGCTGGGCGGCACCGCGCAGTTCCTCTCCAGCAGCGACATACAGCTGGGTCGCGGAGAGCCGATATCCGACACGGCCAAGGTCCTCTCACGCATGGTCGACGGCATCATGATACGCACGTTTGCCCAGAGCGACGTCGAGGACCTGGCGAAGTTTGGCAGCATACCCGTTATCAACGGGCTGACCGACCTGCTGCACCCGTGCCAGATACTGGCCGACCTGATGACGTACTATGAATATAAAGGAAGCTTCTCGGGCAAGCTCGCGTACATCGGCGACGGCAACAACGTCGCGAATTCGCTGCTCGTCGGCTGTGCAAAACTCGGTCTTGATATATCCGCCGCCTGCCCGAAAGGCTATGGGCCAAACAGCAGCGTGCTGGCGGCGGCCAAAGCCGCGGCCGAGGTCAGCGGTTCAAATATCGTCATCACCGATGACCCGAAAGAAGCCGCGGACGGCGCCGACGCGGTCTATACCGACGTCTGGGCCAGCATGGGACAGGAGCAAGACGCGAAGGAAAAATACCGGCATTTCACTAAATATCAGGTCAACGCCGAACTGATATCCCTGTGCAAAGACGACGTGATTTTCCTGCACTGCCTGCCCGCGCACCGCGGCGAAGAAGTGACCGAAGACGTGATCGACGGGCCGCACAGCGTGATATTTGATGAGGCGGAAAACCGTCTGCACGCGCAAAAAGCCGTGATGGCGCTGCTGATGAAGGATAAATAATATGGAAAGCATCGTTTTTAAAAAAGCAACTGGAAACGACCTGGCGGAGATAAAGCACATCACCCGCAAGGCGTTCCGGCACTACGCGAAGGAAATACGCAAAGAGGACAGCGTGGCCGCGCTGTTCGAGACGGATACAGAGATACTGCGCGATATCAAAACCAAGCATGTGTATCTCTGTGAAGTCGACGGCGAGGCGGTGGGCGCGGTGCGGTTCGAGGTGCTGGATCAAGGCATCGCGTATCTCTCGCGGCTCGCGGTCGACCCCGAGATACAGTCGCTCGGCATCGGCGGCCTGCTGCTCGAAAAGGTGCGGCAGGAATGCGCCGCTTTGAGCGTGCGCGCGATCACGCTGCACACCGCAAGCAAGATGCGCAGTACCGTCTCGTTCTACCTCAAAAACGGGTACTATATCCACTCGATCACACGCGACAAGGAATACATACGCGCGTTCATGGTCAACGAGCTTGCCCTGATGGATGAGCTGTTTGACTATGAGAGCATCGTGGGCAAAAGGTAATAACCTCAATTATAAATTTCCGATGATTATTCCAGCGGCGGCGCAATGCTTTTTTCTTCCCGCAACAGTTTAAGTTCTTTGCGGTTTTGCTTCGACGTCACAATATTGTATACAACGACCGTCACAAGTACGATCACGCCACCGACTAACGCCCAATTTCCCGGCTTTTCACCCGAAAACAGCAACACCCAGACAGGGTTTAGAAGCGGCTCCAGTGTAGCAATTAAAGACGCCGCAATGGGCGGTGTGTTCTTGATGCCAATCGAAAACAACACGTATGCAAGCCCAAGCTGAAAGATGCCAAGCAGCGTTACTGATATCCATGCGATGGGTTCCCATGTTATGTTGCCTGCGATAAAGGGTATGCTGATGACAACGTTAATGATATGCCCAAGGAGCAGCGCCTCCTCTGGTTTGGAATCCGGCATTTGGTTGATCAGAAAAACACCGGCAAAAGTAATCCCGGACAAACATGCAAGTATATTGCCGAGCATTGCGTTTATCTGTAATTTATCAAAGAAAAAAAGCGCCATGCCTGCAAAAACAATCAGCACAGCAATGATATCAACCGTCTTGGCCTTTTTCTTGAAAAACATCACAGAAAGAATGACGACAAAAATCGGTGCGGTATATTGAAGCACGATCGCGTTCGCCGCAGTGGTCAGCTTATTTGCAAAAACATAAAGAATCGTCGTCCCAGACAACGATAGAGCGCCAAGTATCACCGGAAGCGAGAAGGTGATTCGGGGCCGGCGCATATAGATGGTCATGACTGCCCCTGCAAAAACAGCACGTATACCGACAATGGTCATCGCGTTCCAGGGTATCAGCTTAATCAGCAGTCCGCCGAAACTCCATAACACGGCTGTTACAGCAATTAGTAGTGGCCCTTTGGTCTTGCTTTGCATAGTATGTCTCCCGATGTCGTTATTGGCTGAATGATACCATATAAATAAGATATCAGCAATACACCGGTTATCGGAGCTGATTAACCGTCATGCGGATTGGGCTCGTCGCTATGCACGACCCGGATTTCGTCAGGCGGATCGGCCTTGCGGTCCGTCCATCCCTTGTTGCCGTCTGCTGCGCGCCGCGGCCTTTTTTTTCTGCTTTTTTTAGTTTTCTTCAATCTTACCTGCCACACATTTTTGATTAGTGTGTGCACACCGGAGCGTTTTATTCCGAGAAAACGGCTATCACGCGCGTTCATGGCGGGCGGGCTTGCCAAGATGAACAGACTGTTTGATTATGAGGGCATCGTCGTGAAGAGGTAGCGAGGTAGCATTTATATTCATAATTCTATGGACAGGGGCTTTTTATTAGTTTAAATAGTTTCCCATACTCCTCTCGGGCTAACGTCCTTACTCTTCATCCTCTTTGATTTTCTTAAGGTGGTGGCTGCCCATCGTATATCGTATTGCCAAGTATAGAACAAATTCCCTGACTGTCTTAATTCTTCCTCATAGTGGTCCCAGAAATACTTACATACGTCAACTATGTTTGCTTTGCCTTCCATATTCTTAATTGCGACAAAAAGAATATCAGGCAAATCATGTCTCTTTAACATCTTTCAACCTCTTTCTACAAATATATTCTTTCCATATTTTATCATGTGTTCATAATAATATCTATATCATAATTAAACAAAGCATAATTACTAAATTAATAATAAATCACTATTTCTCTTGACTTTAGTAGCCCAAAAGTGTATGGTTGACTTATGGGCTACTAAAGTGAGGTGAGTCAATTGCCCC
>JAQTSP010000227.1 GCA_028711205.1 Eubacteriales bacterium
AATGCTGATAGACCGGGGCGCCAGGATGGCATTTGTGACGCTCGGCAGCAAGGGCGCGGTATATGCAAATGCTTTTGGGGTCGGCTTGGTGAGCGGATTTAAGGCAAAAGTTGTTGATACAACAGGCGCCGGAGATTGTTTTACCGCAGGCGCGCTCTACCGGTTTTTGCAGTCCGGTAAAAGCCTTGACGGTCTGACGCAAAATGATGTTTGTGGCTTTGCGGATTTTGCTTGTGCGGCCGCATCGATATGCGTGGAAGGTAAAGGCGGTATCCCGTCAATGCCAAGCCTTTCTCAGGTTGAACAAAGACAAAATGGCCGATAGCCATACTATATTTCGCCGGTTGTACGCAACGTGTTGACAACAGGGCGCGGAGCATTTAATATTTAGAAAAACGAAGAAATTTATTTGCTGAAAGGCGGTTATCATATGAAAGAGAAAGAAATATGCGAGGGCCTGACGTTTGATGACGTGCTCCTTATCCCTAAAAAGAGCGTCGTTGTTCCGTCCGAAGTATCGGTAAAAACAAAGCTGACAAAGACGGTAAGCTTGAATATTCCGGTCGTCAGCGCGGCGATGGATACGGTGACAGAGGCGCGGCTTGCGATTGCACTCGCAAGAGAGGGCGGCGTGGGCATCATCCATAAAAACATGTCCATCGAAGAGCAGGCGTCAAACGTGGACAAGGTGAAAAGAAGCGAGCACGGCGTGATCACCGATCCGTTTTCTCTTTCGCCGGACCACCGCGTATCCGATGCGAACGATCTGATGGCAAGATACAGGATCTCCGGCGTACCGATCACAAAAAGCGGAAAGCTTGTCGGCATATTGACAAACAGGGACCTGCGGTTCGAAACGGATTATTCAAAGCGCATCAGCGAGGTCATGACATCCGAGAACCTTGTGACGGCGCCGTTCGGCACGACATTGGCCGAGGCGCAGGAGATACTTGGTAAGCATAAAATAGAAAAGCTTCCGCTCGTCGACGATAACGGTATGCTGATGGGTCTTATCACGATAAAAGATATCGAAAAGGCGATACAATACCCGCAATCCGCAAAGGATGCAAACGGCAGGCTGCTGGCGGGCGCGGCGCTGGGCATCACGGAAGACATGCTGGAAAGAGCGGCGGCGCTCGTAGCGTCAAAGGTTGATATCGTGACGATTGATTCCGCACACGGACACTCGATGAACGTGATCGAAGCGGTTGAAAAGATAAAAGTAAAATTTCCGGGACTGCAGGTGATCGCGGGCAACGTGGCGACGCCGGAGGGCACGCTCGATCTGATCAAAGCGGGTGCGGACTGTGTCAAGGTGGGTATTGGCCCCGGGTCGATATGTACCACGCGTGTCATCGCAGGTATCGGCGTGCCGCAGCTGACGGCCGTATTGCAGTGCGCCGAGGCTGCGGAAAAATACGGCATCACGATCATTGCGGACGGCGGCATCAAATTCTCCGGCGATGTGACAAAGGCACTGGCGGCGGGCGCGCATGCCGTCATGATCGGCAGCCTGCTGGCGGGCACCGAGGAGAGCCCGGGAGAATCGGAGATATACCAGGGAAGAAGCTTTAAGGTATACCGCGGCATGGGGTCGATCGGCGCCATGCAGAAGGGCAGCAAAGACAGATATTTTCAGGAAAATTATGATAAGCTTGTGCCCGAGGGCGTCGAGGGCAGAGTGCCGTACAAAGGGCCTTTAAGCGATACGATATTCCAGCTTGTCGGCGGCTTGAAATCCGGCATGGGTTATTGCGGCGCGGCGACATTAGAAGCGTTAAGAGAAAGCGCAAAGTTTATCAGGATTACGGGTGCGGGCCTGACGGAAAGTCATCCGCACGATATCTATATCACAAAAGAAGCGCCAAACTATACAGGAAGGTCTTAAAAATTCGTGAGAGAAACGGTATTAGTGCTCGATTTTGGCGGACAGTATAATCAGCTGATCGCGAGGCGCGTCAGAGACCTTGCCGTGTATGCCGAGATACTTCCGTTTGATGCGCCGCTCGAACGCATCAGGGAATACAATACGATCGGCATCATATTTACGGGCGGCCCAAGCAGTGTCACTGACGACGGCGCGCCCATGTGCGACGCGCGTCTTTTTGATGCGGGTATACCCATACTCGGCATATGCTACGGAAGCCAGTTGATGGGCAGCGTGCTTGGCGGCAGCGTCAAACGCGCCAACAGGCGTGAATACGGGAAAACAGATATCAGATATGATACAGGCTGCCCGTTGTTTGAAGGGCTTGACGAAAATTCGGTGTGCTGGATGAGCCACACATATTATGTCGATACGCCGCCCGAGGGCTTTAAAATATCGGCGGTAACCGACAGCTGCGATGTCGCGGCGTTCTACAGCATTGAAAAAGGCCTGTATGGCGTACAGTTTCATCCCGAAGTTGTCCATACAAAGTTCGGCAACGAGATACTTAAGAATTTTCTGTATAATGTCTGTCATGCGCGCGGCGGATGGACGATGGAGAACTACGCCGAGACGGCCGTTGCCGCTATCATAAACCGCGTGGGCGACGGGCGCGTGCTGCTCGGTTTGTCGGGCGGTGTCGATTCGTCGGTGGCCGCAGTGCTGCTTGATAAGGCGATTGGCGGCAATCTGACATGCATATTTGTTGACCACGGCCTGCTGAGGCTTGATGAGGCAAAGCAGGTTGAGGACGTATTCTCGAAAGCATACGACATGAAACTGATCTGCGTCGACGCGTCGGAGCGATTTATATCAAAACTAAAAGGCGTAAATGAGCCGGAGAAAAAGCGCAAAATCATCGGTGAAGAGTTTATCAGGGTCTTCGAGGAAGAAGCGGGAAAACTGGGCAAGGTCGATTATCTCGCACAGGGAACGATATATCCCGATGTCATCGAATCGGGCAAAGGACACGCGGCGGTGATAAAAAGTCACCACAATGTGGGCGGGCTGCCCGATCATGTCGATTTTGAGGAGATCATCGAGCCTCTGCGCGACCTGTTCAAAGACGAGGTCAGGGCGCTTGGCGAGGCCATGGGCATGCCGCGCCATATCGTATGGCGTCAGCCGTTTCCGGGCCCGGGTCTGGCCATCAGGATCATCGGCGATGTAACGCGCGGAAAAGTGGATATTTTACAGCAGGCAGACGCTATATTCAGAGATGAGATCGCAGCCGCAAACCTCGACAGAGAGATTTGGCAGTATTTTGCGGTGCTGACAGACTCGAGAAGCGTCGGCGTAATGGGCGACGAGAGAACATACGACCATACGGTCGCGCTGAGGGCTGTCACGAGCGTCGACGGCATGACGGCTGACTGGGCGCGCATACCGTATGACGTGCTGGAGAAGGTGTCGTCACGCATCATCAACGAGGTGCGGAACGTCAACAGGGTCGTCTATGATATCACATCCAAACCACCCGCGACGATCGAGTGGGAGTAAATCTAAGAAATGAACGTTCGTTATATTCACGAACGTTCAGGTTAATGACAAACGCCCTGTTTTCAGCAGAAGACGGGGCGTTATCTATTCAGTAACAGCAAAATTCCAGTGGAATAAAAGTGTAGAAAAGTCTTCGTAAATGAGATAGAAATCGCCTGTCCAG
>JAQTSP010000032.1 GCA_028711205.1 Eubacteriales bacterium
TTGAACACGATTGGTTCAAGATGCTTTATGTGTGTATATTTTCGCGCCATAAAAATTACCCCCTGTTATTTCAATCCTACAACAGGGGGTGTTTTTGCTCAATGTCCATTTTTCGCGGAACAGTACACAAACCGGGGTCTTTTTTTGTTCGAAAAGTCTTTGGCTTTTTGGCTTGTTTTTCATATTTCTCCCCTGATTCACATATAGATTTGTATAGCCTATGATAAGGAGGAAAATAATGAGATACTCAAGAATGCAAGATAAAAAGCCGAAAAGAAAAAGAAAATACGCAGGCTTTATCACCGTGGTGATCATACTTGGCATCACCGCGTATTTTGTCGGCGCCGGCGCAGCGGGCGGATGGCTTGCCGAAAACGTGATCAACCCCGTGTTTAACAACGGCGACACGAGCGCGGCCGAAGCCACCGGCGACACAACATCGGCCGCGGCGGACGGTATCAGCGCATCCGAAACGGAAACCGTTCAGTCGGTCAGCCTGCCCGCGGCATCGGGGACACAGGCTGAAGACAATATTACCGCGCAGGAAATATCTCTTTTTGCGCTGCAGACCGGCGCTTTTTCCGAGGAAGGCAACGCAAAAGAAGCTGCCGCTGAAATCATAGCAAAGGGCGGCGCCGGCTTTGTCGCGTATGACGGCGAGTATTACAGGGTGCTGATCGCGGCGTATACCGACGAAGGCGACGCGAGCGATGTTAAAAGCTCGCTTGCAGATCAGGACGTCTCAACGTCGATATTCAACTTGAAATCCGGATCGCTCGCGTTTAAAATAGGCGCAGAGCAGTCCCAGATAGACGCGATCAAGGCGTGCTTTGATATCGTGCCCCAGGCGGTCGACACTTTGCAGCAGATCATATATGATGCCGACAAGGGCGAAGACGTCGATGCGGATATTGAAGCGCTGTGTCAGAGCGTCGACCTGGTCACCGCCGAATTTGAAGCCGCCGTATCCGCGGACGACGGCGCAATACTGTGTCTTGATACGTATATGAAAGCATTTTGTGAAACAATTAACAATATTCCTTTGTCTTCGGACGTAACCGAAGTGGAATTTTCCTCGCAATTAAAGTATAATCTTATCGGTATCGTTGTGGATTATTCCGATTTTTTGGATGAGCTTGGCAGTTGATTGATTTTTATCTTCTTATGGAGGTGTTTATGAGAATATCCGAAGTGGCCGAAATATTAAAATGCGACCTTGTATGCGGCGCGCAAAACCTGGACAAGCCGCTCTCGTCCGCCTGCGGCGCGGACCTGATGAGCGATGTGCTCGCTTTTGCAAAAGACGGCTGTGTGCTGCTGACCGGCATGGTCAACCAGCACGTGATACGCACGGCAGAGATGCTTGATGTGCTGTGTATCGTTTTCGTCAGGGGCAAAATGCCGTCTGACGATATCTGCGCGCTTGCCGAAACAAACGGCATCACGCTGTTGTGCTGTAAAAGCACCTTATACGAAGCCTGCGGCATTTTGTACACGAAAGGCCTGCCGCCGTGCAGCAGGTTATAGCCATGGCCAACGTATTTTCCGAGGCCTTCCCCATCGTTGCGAGCGACTACGCCTGCGCGGGCGAGGCATCGGCAAAGATAAAAAGCCTCTTAAAAATGATAGGCATCGACCCCGCTCTGATCAGGCGTGTGACGATCGCAGCCTATGAGGCGGAGATGAACATGATTATCCACAGCAAAGGCGGCATGATGACGCTTGAGATCTCGCCGGATACGATTTACCTGGCATGCGATGACACCGGCCCCGGCATATCGGATATCGATAAGGCCATGCAGGAAGGTTTTTCGACGGCGCCGTCCAACATCAGAATGATGGGGTTCGGCGCGGGCATGGGCCTTCCGAACATCAAGAGAAACAGCGATACTTTTGATATCCGCTCTTGCCAAGACGGGACATGCCTCAAGCTGAAATTCAATATCAACCAGAAAGGCGATAGGCCATGAACACATATTTTCATTCAGTACGGCTCGATCGCGACAAGTGCAAAGGCTGTACAAACTGCATCAAGCACTGTCCGACCGAGGCCATCCGAGTCCGCAACGGCAAGGCGCAGATCATCGACGAGAGATGCATCGACTGCGGCGTATGCATACGCGTCTGCCCGTACCACGCGAAAGTAGCATATACCGACCCGTTTTCCGATATCAACAGATTTAAATATAAGATCGCGCTGCCTGCCCCGTCGCTTTACGGGCAGTTCAAGAATCTTTCCAGCATCGACAGGGTGATCACCGGCCTGAAGCTGATGGGTTTTG
Source organism: Eubacteriales bacterium (assembly GCA_028711205.1). Taxonomy (GTDB): domain Bacteria; phylum Bacillota; class Clostridia; order Christensenellales; family SZUA-584; genus JAQTSP01. The sequence goes on from JAQTSP010000032.1 coordinate 2,283, forward strand.
ACGATGTTTACGAAGTCGCCAAAGGCGCTGATATCGTCAGCTGTGCGATCAGGGAAAAGATCGGCGGCAAGAAGAACCTTCCCGTAATCTCATCCGCGTGTCCGGCCATCGTACGGTTGATACAGGTGCGTTTTCCGAATCTGATCGACAACATCATCGATCTGCAGTCACCGATGGAAGTCGCGGCCAACGCGGCAAAGACAGAGTATGCGGAAAAGCATGGCGTGCCCGTATCCGACATCGGTGTTTTCTTTATCACGCCGTGCCCCGCAAAGATGACGAGCATCAAGAACCCGTACGGCGTTGAAAAAAGCAGCGTCGACGGCGCCGTTTCTGTGATCGACATATACGGCCTGTTATCCGGTCAGCTGAAGAAACCGGGTATCGTCACGGAAGGCGGCAATACCGCGTCCGTTTACGGCGTGGGTTGGGCAAACTCGGGCGGCGAATGCGCGGCGGCCGGCATCGATAACTATCTTGCTGTCGACGGCATCGGCAACGTGATCAAGGTGCTCGAAGAGATAGAGAACTTAAAGCTTGGCGATCTGCAGTTTTTTGAAGGCCTTGCCTGCCCCGGCGGATGCGTCGGCGGCCCGCTGACGTTTGAAAATCCGTTTGTCGCAAGGACACGCATCAAAAAGCTTTCGTCAATCATAAAAAGCACAGGGCTGCCCTGTGCTTACGCGCAACGTTATATCGACGACGGCACCGTCGATTTCAAGCAGCCCGTGCTGGCACGGCCGGTGATGTAGATCGACGAAGACATGGTCGTCGCGATGAAAAAACTCGAGCAGATCGAAGAGATCGAAAAACGGCTGCCCGGGCTTGACTGCGGTTCTTGCGGCTCTCCCTCATGCCGCGCCATGGCCGAGGATATCGTCAGAGGCGACGCGAAAGAGATGGACTGCATATTCAAGCTGAGAGACAAGGTCACCAGCCTCGCGGAGCAGATGGTCGAGCTGACGAATAATAACAAGCAGGGAGAATGACATGACGGTAGATGAACTTATCCAAAAGACAGGATGGACTCTTGTCGCGGGAAATGCAGAAAGCGATATCACATCCGCATATGTGTGCGATCTTTTAAGCTGGGTGATGGCCCACGGGCAGGAAGGCACCGCCTGGGTGACCGTTCAGACGCATTTGAACGTCATCGCGGTCGCCTCGCTGCATCGCTTTTCGTGCGTTGTAATACCTGAAAACATCGCTGTCTCAAAAGAGACGATCGCCGCCGCAAACGAAAAAGGCGTCTGCATGCTGAGCGCCGCCTGTTCTTCCTACGGCGCGGCGATGGCGATGGCGTCTTTTGGTATCGGCGAAGTCGGCGCATGAAAGCGGCATACGACCTGCACATCCATTCATGCCTCTCGCCCTGCGCCGATAACGACATGACGCCGGAAAACATTGCGGCGATGGCGCGCCTGAAAGGGCTGTCCGTTATCAGCCTGACCGACCATAACGCGGGACATAATCTTGAAGCGATGGCCTTAGCCGCCAAAGCGCAGGATCTCATCTTTGTGCCGGGCATCGAGGTGACCACGCGGGAAGAGGTGCACGTTCTTGTTTACTTTCCCGGCCTGCGCACCGCCATCGATTTTGGAGACAGGCTGTATGGCAGCCTTCCCGATATCGACAACCGCCCGGAAATATTCGGCAGTCAGATCGTGATGGATGTCGCGGGCATCCAATCGGGCACGCTTGACAAACTGCTGCTCCAGGCCACACCTTATTCAATTGACGATATCGTCGACATGGCAAAAGCCGCCGGCGGAGGCGCGGTGCCTGCCCATATCAACAGAGATTCGTTTTCCATACTTTCAAACCTTGGCTTTATACCGCCCGGCCTTTTTGCCTGCGTCGAGATCGCAGACGCTCTCCCCTGCCCTGCCGTTGACGCGAGCCTGAGAAAGATTTTTTCTTCAGACGCTCATTCTCTTGGCAGCATTTCTGAACCGCGGAACTATTTTCCCGGTTTTTCGACGGTCAAAGACCTCATTTTGTATATTAAATAATGGAAACCTTGATAATACTTGGTTACCGATTTTCTTTTTCATCAAATTATACGAACTTTTTTTATATTTAGATATTTTTTTCACAAATAATGTGTGCATTTATATTCATTTTATGATAGAATATCCGCTGGGTATTTTTTTGTTAATTTTTTAACAATCTACATATTTTTTTTTGAGGAGGGGTAAACAATGGTCAATGTCGATGAAAAACTTATGCGTGACGAACTCATAAGTTTTATCGAAGAACAAAAGAAGAAGCCGGGGCCGCTCATGCCCATCATGCAAAAGGCACAGTCGCTGTACGGTGCTTTAACTTTTGAAGTGCAGGAGCTGATTTCAGAACAACTGGGTATTCCGATGAGCGATGTATACGGCGTCGCCACTTTCTATTCCCAGTTTGCGCTGCAGCCCAAAGGCGAACACATTGTCAGCGTATGCATGGGCACAGCCTGCTATGTCAGAAACGTCGAAAAGGTCATGGAAAAGATGATTGAAGAGCTTGGTATCAACCCTGGCGAGACGACAAAAGACAACAAGTTTACGCTGGAGGCCACGCGGTGCCTCGGATGCTGCGGGCTTGCGCCTGTGATGATGATCGACGATCAGGTTTATGGCAGGCTCACGCCGTCGGATGTACCGGACATCCTGGCAAAGTACACTGATTAGAGATGCGAGATATCTCTTTGCACATACTCGATATTGCCGAAAATGCTGTCAGCGCCAAAGCAGACCTTATCAACATCAGCGTTATCGTTGATGAAAAAAGAGATGAACTTTTGGTTATTATAGAAGACAACGGCATCGGTATGAGCAAAGATTTGCTGGATAAAGTCAAAAGCCCGTTTACGACATCGAGAACGACAAGGGAATTCGGGCTTGGCATACCGCTTTTCACGGCCAGCTGTGAAAATACCGGCGGAAGCCTTGATGTCATATCGGAACCTGGCCTTGGCACCAAGCTGACCGCGCGCTACCAGTATTCGCATATAGACAGACCGCCGCTTGGAGACATTGCGGAAACACTCTACTCGCTGACGTTGATGAACCCGGGCATCGATTTTGTGTTTTCCGCCAGGAAAAGTGAATCGTTTTTGTATGACACGAGAGAATTGAAAACGACACTTGACGGTTTGCCGATCACACATCCTGAAGTTTTAAGTTTTATACCCGGTTTTTTGCAGGAAGGAATCACACAAGTATTTGGAGGTAATGACACATGAAATCCTTGAAGGAATTAGAAGAAATCAGGAACAAGACGTTGTCCCGGATCGATATCAGAACAAAGGGCGAAGGCACGCGCATCGTTGTGGGCATGGCGACCTGCGGTATCGCGGCCGGCGCGCGTCCTGTTCTTTCCGCTTTTGTTGAAGAAGTGGCAAAAAGAAAACTTTCTGATGTCACCGTATCACAGACGGGCTGTATCGGTGCATGCCGCTTAGAGCCGATGGTCGAGGTGTATACGCCCGGCAACGAGAAAGTAACTTATGTTAAGATTAATCCCGGAATGGTTGGTAAAATTGTGGCCGAGCACATCGTGAACGGTAATCCGGTGACGGAATACACCATCGGCTATGACGAAAATAACAATCAACAGTAAATAAGGAGGTAGTAAATAATGGATATTTTCCGTTCCCATGTGCTTGTTTGCGGCGGTACGGGATGCACTTCATCCGATTCGCTGAAAATAATAGATAAAATGAACGAAGAGATAACAAAAGCCGGCCTGGAAAAAGAAGTCAAAGTGGTCAAGACCGGCTGTTTCGGGCTTTGCGAGGTCGGGCCCATCGTTATCGTCTATCCCGAAGGATGCTTTTATTCAAGAGTCAAAGTCGACGACGTGGCAGAGATCGTGAGCGAGCATCTGCTCAAGGGAAGGATTGTCAAAAGGCTGCTCTATAAAGAAGCGGCCGGAGATATTGAGACATCTCTCAATAACGTCGGCTTCTATAAAAAACAGAAACGTGTCGCTCTCCGCAACTGCGGCGTCATCGATCCTGAGAAGATCGACGAATACATCGCCTATGACGGATACAAAGCGCTGGGCACTTGCTTAACCCAGTATACGCCCCAGCAGGTGATCGACATCATCAAGGACAGCGGCCTTCGCGGCCGCGGCGGCGGCGGCTTTTCCACCGGCTTGAAATGGCAGTTCTGCCACAACGAGAAGAACGACCAGAAGTACGTGATCTGCAACGCCGACGAAGGCGATCCGGGCGCGTTTATGGACAGAAGCGTACTCGAGGGCGATCCGCACGCTGTGCTCGAGGCGATGGCCATTGCCGGTTACGCGATCGGTTCCAATATGGGTTATATCTACGTCCGTGCAGAGTACCCGATCGCCGTCAAACGCCTTGAGATTGCGATCGGACAGGCAAAGGAATACGGCCTGCTCGGCAAAAACATATTTGATACAGGTTTCGATTTCGATATCGAGATACGCCTTGGCGCCGGCGCATTCGTGTGCGGCGAAGAAACGGCACTGATGGTTTCTATCGAAGGAAAACGGGGCGAGCCGACACCAAAACCGCCGTTTCCGGCGCAAAAAGGGCTGTTCGGCAAACCGACGATCATCAACAACGTTGAAACTTTTGCAAACATTTCGCAGATAATACTCAAAGGAGCGGATTGGTTCAAGTCGATGGGCACCGAGAAAAGCAAAGGCACAAAAGTGTTCGCGCTTGGCGGAAAGATCAACAACACCGGTCTTGTCGAGATACCGATGGGCACCACGCTTCGCGAGATCATCTATGATATCGGCGGCGGCATCCCGAGCGGCAAAGCGTTCAAAGCCGCGCAGACAGGCGGCCCTTCGGGCGGATGTATTCCCGCTTCCCATCTCGATACACCGATTGATTATGACTCGCTCACCGCGATCGGCTCTATGATGGGCAGCGGCGGGCTCATCGTCATGGATGAGGACAACTGCATGGTCGACGTGGCGCGGTTCTTCCTCGACTTCACCGTCGACGAATCGTGCGGCAAATGCCCGCCATGCCGTATCGGCACAAAGCGCATGCTCGAGATTTTGGAGCGCATCGTTGCCGGGCAGGGCGAAGACGGCGATATTGAGAAGCTCCAGAAGCTGGGCGAGAACATCAAAAACGCCGCGCTCTGCGGACTCGGCAAAACGGCGCCGAATCCTGTGCTGTCAACGATCAAATATTTCCGCGACGAGTACGAAGCGCACATATATGACAAGAAGTGCCCCGCAGGTCACTGCAAGGCGCTTTTGAATTACATCATCGATAAATCAAAGTGCATCGGCTGCAGCGCCTGCGCAAAGGTTTGTCCGGTTGGTGCGATCACCGGCAAGATCAAAGAGCCGTTTGAGATCGACCAGAGCAAGTGCATCAAATGCGGCGCCTGCATCGGGAAATGCAAATTCGGCGCGATAGAGAAAAAATAAAGGAAGGAGCAGATTATGATATCTTTAATAATAGATGGAATTAAAGTCGAAGTGCCGGAAAATACAACGGTGCTTCAAGCGGCAAGAAAAGCGAATATCAAAATCCCGACACTGTGTTACCTCGAAGGCATCAACGCGATCGGCGCCTGCCGCATGTGCCTTGTTGAGATGATCGAAGGCGGAAGAGGCCTTCAGGCTTCGTGCGTGCTTCCCGCAGCAAACGGCATGGTTGTATCCACAAAATCCAAAGCTGTGCAGGACGCGCGAAAGGTCAATTTGGAGCTGATACTCTCCAACCATGATAAAAGGTGCTTAAGCTGTGTCAGAAACCGCAACTGCGAGCTGCAGAAAATCTGCGAGGAACTTGGCGTCGAGGACGTCTCTTACGAAGGCGCGAGCGTGGACAGGCCTCTCGATATGATGTCCCCTTCTATCGTACGCGACCCCAACAAATGCATACTTTGCAGACGCTGCGTCGCGGTATGCAACAACGTACAGAAGGTCGGCGCGGTCGGCGCAACGCAGAGAGGGTTCAAGACGATCGTCGAGCCGGTATTCGGCAAATCATTAAACGACGTGCTTTGCATCAACTGCGGTCAGTGCATCACCGCGTGCCCGGTCGGCGCGCTGTATGAGAAGAGCGAGATCGACAACGTCTGGGCTGCGCTGGGTGATAAGTCAAAATATGTGGTCGTACAGACGGCGCCCGCTGTCCGTTTCGGACTGGGCGAAGAATTCGGTATCCCGTCCGGCAACAGCGTCACCGGAAAGATGGCCACGGCGCTTCACCGTATCGGCTTTGACAAGGTATTCGATACCGATTTCGCGGCCGATCTCACCATCATGGAAGAGGGTACGGAGCTCCTCTCGCGCATCAATAACGGCGGCAAGCTGCCGATGATCACGTCATGCAGCCCCGGATGGATCAAATACTGCGAGCTGTTCTTCCCTGATTTTCTTGATAACCTGTCGACCTGCAAATCTCCCCATGAGATGGAGGGCGCGCTCATCAAATCGTACTACGCGCAGAAGATGGGCATCGATCCAAAGAGTATATATGTGGTGTCGATCATGCCATGCACCGCGAAGAAGTTTGAGAAGGAAAGAGAAGAACTCGTCAACGACGGCCTGCCCAATGTGGACGCCGTACTGACAACAAGAGAACTGGCGCGCATGATCAAACAGTCCAACATCGATTTTGCGAACCTGCCTGAAGAGGATTTCGACAGAATGCTCGGCGAATCGACCGGTGCGGCCGTCATATTCGGCGCGACAGGCGGCGTCATGGAAGCGGCGCTTCGTACCGTTGCCGACATACTGACCGGTGAAGACTTAAAAGACATCGATTACAAGGCTGTCAGAGGTATCGAGGGCGTCAAAGAGGCGACGGTCAGCGTGGCCGGCATGGATCTCAACGTCGCGGTCGCAAACGGCACGGGCAACGCCAAAAAACTGCTCGAGGCGGTCAGAGCGGGCGAAAAGAACTATCACTTCATCGAGATCATGGGATGCCCGGGCGGCTGCGTTACGGGCGGCGGACAGCCGATCGTGTCCTCTCAGGACAGGATGAACTTTGATCCGAAAGTGCTGCGTGCGAAGGCGACATATGCTGAAGACGCGAATATGCAGAAGAGAAAGTCACATAAAAACGCGGAAGTCCAGCAGCTGTACAAAGAGTTTCTGGGTGAACCCAACGGCCATAAATCGCATGAACTGCTGCACACGCATTATCACCAAAGACCGAAATATAAATAGCCATACGAGAACAGCCCCGGGTTATCCGGGGCTGTTTTGCATTGTGATGTCTTATATCCGTTTTTTCTCTCTCAACTCATCCGATCGTCGTGGCCTTGCCGCCCGCGACCGCGGCGTCAATCATGCCGCCGATATCAAGCTTCTCCTCCGCCTTATCTATCTCGCTCATTCGCGGTTTTGTGACGGGGTGCTTCGGCACAAACACGGTGCAGCAGTCTTCATACGGCAATATCGACGTTTTGAACGTGCCGTATTTTTCCGCCAGCTCGGTGATCTCGATCTTGTCCATACCGACGAGCGGCCTGAGTACCGGCAAATCGACCGCGTTGTTCGTGACCGCAAGGCTCTCGAGCGTCTGGCTCGCGACCTGCCCCACGCTCTCCCCCGTCACCAGCGCCAGGCATTTATCGGCCTTCGCGATACGCTCTGCGATGCGCATCATAAACCGCCGCATCAGCACCGTCAGATAGTCGGGCGGACATTGTTCGTATAACGTGGTCTGTATATCCGTAAAGCGTATCACGTGCAGCCGGATTTCCCCCGTATACCGCGCCATGATACGGGCCAGATCAAACACCTTATCGAGCGCCTTGTCGCTCGTATATGGAAAGCTCTCGAAATGCACCGCAGAGAGCGCCACGCCGCGTTTCGCGATCATGCAGCCGGCGACAGGGCTATCGATACCGCCCGAGAGCAGCAGCGCCGCTCTGCCGTTGCAGCCGACCGGCATGCCGCCCGGTCCTTTGATGATCCGTGTAAAACAATAGGCCATGTCGCGCATCTCGATATACGCCGTGATCTCGGGATCAGTAAGGTCGACCTTAAGGCCGCCGACGCGCTCCAGTATCACGCCGCCCGCCGCCGCCGCCATCTTCATCGACGGCAACGGGAAACTCTTGTCCGCGCGCTTTACGTCGACTTTGAAACGCACCGTCTCCCTCTCGTATCTCATTCTTTCATATTTTACCAGATCAGCAAGCACGTCCGCCGCTTTTTCAAAATCCTGCTCGAGACGTACGGCCGGGCTGAACGAATGGATGCCGAAAACGTACTTCAGCGCCTCCAGCGCCTGGCCAAGCTGCGCGTCACTGACTCCTTCCACATACAGGCGGCTCTCCCCGCGCCTGACGACGGCGCCGTCGATGTGACGCAGCGCTTCCGCCGCGTTTTTGACCAGCGCCTTTTCGAAGTAAGGGCGGTTAAGGCCTTTCAGGTGTATTTCCGCGTATCTGATAATAATCACGTTTTCCATGCTATCTTCTGCCAAACCTCCTCAGCTTTTTCACCTCATAACCGATCTCTTCAAGGCATACCGCAAGCTCATGCGCGGTGTTCAAGGCCGAAAGGCTGATCCGCACCGCGCCTTTGGCGCTGCTTTTACCCACACCGCACGCGGTAAGAACGCGGCTCAGCTTGCCGCGCGAGCATGCTGCGCCCGTCCCAATGTATATGCCTTTTTCTCCAAGCGCCCGCACCAGCACCTCTGCCCGCACACCCGGAAACGAGACACTGACGATATGCGGCACTTTTATGTCGGGCAGATTGACCTCGGCACCGTCGATGGCTGACAGCCCTTCTAAGAGCTTTTTATGCAGGCCGTTAACGATCTCCAGCGCCGCCGAAAAACCGTCACGTCCGCGCTCGAGCGCTTCATAAAACGCCTGTATGCCAAGCGTATTCTCGGTGCCCGGCCTCAGCGCGTATTCCTGGTCTCCGCCGAAATGGAGACGTATCGGCGCTTTGTTGTTGCTGTAAAGCAGCGCTCCCGTTCCTTTCAGCGCATGTATCTTATGCGCGCTGACGGTGTAATAATCGACGCCGCTTTTTGAAAGGTCAATCCCCGTCTTAAACAGCGCCTGAACGCCGTCCGAATGAAACGCGGCGTTTTGGTTTTTCGCCTTGACCGCGCCGCATATCGCGTGGATATCGTTTTGCGCGCCCGTCTCGTTATTGACGTGCATGATGCTGACCAGCGCGGTGTCGGAGCGTACCAGCGCCGCCACATCTTCCGCCTCAATACAAAAACCGTTTGGCCTGACGTAGTCCACCTGTGCACCCATCGTCTCAAGGTATCTGAACGTCTCGTATACACAAGGGTGCTCGATGGCGCTGGTGATATAATGCGCGCCCTTTTTATACGCCGACAGTATCGCCATATTGTTCGCTTCCGTACCGCCCGATGTAAATATACAGCCGCCGTCAAAGCCGGTGACATCACACAGCGCCTGCCTGGTTTTCTTCATCTCCAGAAAAACGGCTTCTGCCGGAGCATAGGCGGCAGATGGGTTATACCACGCCGTTTTTATATGCGAAACCAACGTTTTGTCAATGAGCGGCTGTGTCGTCGCGGCATTGTCAAGATATATTTTCAAAAAAATAGTGCCTCCGGTTTCAAAATAGTATATAATGTTTATCATAACATGGAATACGCATTTTTTTAACATTTTTTAATCGGTTGCGTATAAAACTTTGGACCTAATGGAGGACTTTATGGATAAGTGTCCAAATTGCGGTAACAAACTCAGCAATATCGACGTGCTATGCCCAAGGTGCGGCGCGGTTGTTGAAGTCGTTCAGATAAAGAACAGCGGTTCTTCAACCCCGCCTGTATCGGAAAGTCATATGAACGGTATAAACCAGGGTGAAAAGAAAGATTTCCCGAAAGAATTCCCCAATTTGATCGTATACAACGATGACCTTCCGCCGGAAGGCATGCTGGGCGAAGATGAAGATTTATCTCCGGGCTCTGATGCCGACGCCGGCAATGATATCATAAATGGCCATCATGACGCGGACGTTGAACCCGCTGAAAGCGAGGATTTTCCTGAACAGCACGACGACGCCGTTGATTTGCCGGATGAAAACGAGATGTCAGACGAGGGCACATATTCAAACGATTACCTGGAAACGATTAAGAACATGCCGCTGCCGGAGGTCGACAGCGTTGACGACTTTGACCCGGAAGAATTCATGCGCGAATACAGACGAAACAGAAACGCGTATAACCATATACCCGCCGAGGGAGGCGCGGATGGCCAAGACAGCGCTGATAAAAAGTTTCTTGAACTCGAGGAAATAGGCGCGGCACACGAAGACGCGGACGATACGCCCGAGCCTGACATGGCCGAAGAATCACAGCCGCAGGCCGATGACGTCCCTTTGCAGGAAAACGAAAGCGATACGCAATCCGAAGAAGATGATACGCCAAACGAGGCCGTACCGGCCAGCCTGCCGTATAAAAAACAGAGGCGCAGGCCGCTTCCCTTACTGCTTGCTGTTTTGATCTGGGTGGCCGTAACGGGCGCGCTGTTTTACGGTTTTGTTTTGCTCGACCGTCATGTGACCGATACCTATGGCGGATACGATGAATTTTTCTACGAAATTTCTGACGGCAAGATCGATCTTGACACAAACGCCGCGTATCTGAAATCCGTTGATTTTTCCGTCAGCGAAGCCCAAACCGATGACGGCGGTTATGCGCATATCTATTCGATCGGCACGCCCGACGGCGTCAGCGTCAACGTACTGCCTATGGGCGTTGCATATAATCTGACTGACGGCAGCGCGGATATCCTCATCCCGGATCAGACACTTTTCCAGTCGTTTGGCACGGTCACCTATGAAAGTCCGTACCTGACAAGCGACGTCGTTTTTGAGATCATCACCAGCGAATCGTCATACGCGTATACTGTCGATGGCCTGGCTCTTTTTTTATATGCAAGCGAATATTCAAGACAGCAGCCTTTGCAGTCGATATCGACGACTTCCGAGGAAACCGTGGATATCGAGCTCGTTGCCGCGCCTGAATCAGTCGTTTATATCAACTGCAGCGATTATACGGATATCGTCGACGCGGAGGGACACCTTTTTGTCTCGCTGTCTCTGGTTCTTGGAGAAAACACGATAACCGTCGATATCATGCAGCCCGGCAGGACGGCGAAAAGAGATACGTTTACTGTGATCAGGCAGGAGACGCAGACCACGCTGATACCCGATACCGATTATCTGCGTATTTACAACGACGCTTTTACATGCTATGGCACGACGGACGCGGATGCCCGTGTCGTAGCGCAGATCGATGCAGACGCGGTATTCACCGCCGAGGTGACTGCCGACGGCAGCTATACCCTTGTATGCACTGTGCAGGAATACGGCCTGCATGACGTTATAATCACCGCAACGGGTGATGACAAAGCAGAAGCGTCCGTGACGATCGGCGTCGAGCTTGTGCCCGAGCTGACCGCTTTTTCGGCCGAGGCAAGGGAACTCACTACCGATGATATACTCTCAAGCGCCGAAACGCTGCAGAACATTCCCGTCAAGGTCACAGGCCGCGCAAAAGACATTTCTTTCAGCGGCAGCACACAGAGTTTCACGCTCTATACGGATGACGGAGACCTTCCCTGTTATTATCACGGTACCACAACGCTTGAGGAAGGCGAAGCCTACACGCTGTACGGTATGTATGACGTCGCCGCTTCCGCATTTTATACGATGTACGTCGCATAAAAACTTTTAATGAATAAAGGCGCTTCGCATATCGCAAAACGCCTTTTATATTGCACTTTATCAGCCAAAGCTCTCTCTTTTTGCCTTGGGCAGCGCCTTTTGCTTCGTGTCCTTTTCCCCGAGTATCAGTATGGGCACTTTCGCGTTTCTCACGGTATCTTTGGTGATCACGCACTTCTTCACATCGCTGCGCGACGGCACCTCGTACATCACGTCGAGCAGTATGGATTCGAGTATCGCGCGAAGTCCGCGGGCGCCTGTTTTGCGGTCTATCGCAAGCTTAGCGATTTCTTTTAAGGCGTCTTCCTCAAACTCGAGAGCCACGCCGTCCAGCTCCATCAGCTTTGTGAACTGCTTGACCAGCGCGTTCTTCGGCTGCGTCAGAATATTGATCAGCGCCTGCTCATCGAGCTGATGCAGAGCGACGATGATCGGGACGCGGCCAACGAACTCCGGAATCAGGCCGTATTTCAAAAGGTCTTCCGGAAGAATATTTTTATACAGCTCCGCCAGGTCTTTGTGGATATTTGAAACGATCTCCGCGCCAAATCCCATCGTTTTTCTGCCGATACGCCTTTCGATGATATTGTCAAGGCCTCCGAATGCGCCGCCGCAGATAAACAGGATGTTGGTCGTGTCGATCTGCAAAAACTCCTGATGCGGATGCTTTCTTCCGCCCTGAGGCGGCACGCTGGCCACCGTACCCTCGATGATTTTAAGCAGCGCCTGCTGGACGCCTTCGCCAGAAACATCCCTCGTGATCGACGGATTGTCGCTTCTTCTCGCGATCTTGTCGATCTCGTCGATATAAATTATGCCGCGCTGCGCGCGCTCGATATCATAG
>JAQTSP010000228.1 GCA_028711205.1 Eubacteriales bacterium
ATGCGGGTCCGGCATCGCCGCGGGAAACGGGCGCGTCACCGCCAAGGGCACGATCATCGTCGCGACGGGCGGCACAAGCGACATACCTGTCGCAGAGGAAGCCGCCGTCACGGCGGAAGCGCTCGGCAACAAGGTCGACCGCCTTTACGACGTGGGCGTGGCCGGCCTGCACCGGCTGCTCTCGCACAACAAACAGCTGATGAACGCAAAGGTCATCGTCGCGGTTGCCGGCATGGAGGGCGCGCTGCCCAGCGTGATCGGCGGGCTTGTATCATGCCCGGTGATCGCCGTGCCCACAAGCGTCGGCTACGGCGCGAGCTTTGGCGGTATTTCGGCGCTTCTTGCGATGCTCAACTCGTGCGCAAGCGGCGTCAGCGTCGTCAACATCGACAACGGTTTTGGCGCCGGGTACCTCGCCTCCATCATCAACCATATAGGAGAGGAATCATGAAACAGCTGTATATTGAATGCAACATGGGCGCCGCCGGCGATATGCTGATGGGCGCGCTGTACGATATCTGCCCAGATAAAGAGGCGTTTCTTGACAGAATGGCGGCGCTTTTAGTCCCGGGCGTACACATACACGCGGGCAAAGGCGAAAAAATGGGCATAACCGGTATCTCGATGAGCGTGCATGTACACGGGCACGAGGAAACGTCGCGCGATGTGCCGCTTGGGCATACGCTTGAACTCAGCCATGAGCATGAACACGGCCATGAGCATGAACACGGCCATGAGCATGAACACAATCAAAACCATGAGCACAGCGGCCAAAGTATGGCGTCCATACGCACATTGATAGAGAATATGGATGTATCGGACGGCATAAAAGAAAACGCGCTCGGCGTGTACGCCCTGCTTGCCGAAGCCGAGGCGGCCGTTCACGGCACGACGCCGGATCACGTGCATTTCCACGAGATCGGCACGCAGGACGCACTGGCCGACATACTCGGATGCTGCATCCTTCTTGACATGATCGCGCCCGACAAAGTCGTCATCTCCCCAATCCATGTCGGGCGCGGACAGGTCAAATGTGCACACGGCATACTGCCCGTCCCCGCTCCCGCCACCGCGCACATACTCAAAGATGTGCCCATCTACAGCGGCGATATCGAGGGCGAGCTCTGCACACCGACCGGCGCGGCGATACTCAGATACTTCGCGGACGGTTTCGGCGCGATGCCGCCGATGACGCTTGAAAAAACCGGATACGGGTTTGGCAAAAAGAACTTTCCCGCCGCCAACTGCGTCCGCGCGATGCTGGGAACTTCGGGCGGCTCTGCCACAGAAATTATCGAAATCAGCTGCAACATCGACGATATGACGGGCGAAGCGCTTGGCGTCGCGTTTGACATACTCATGGACGGCGGCGCACTCGACGCGTTCTTTACGCCGATACAGATGAAGAAAAACCGTCCCGGCGTGATGCTGACCTGCCTCACCACGCCCGATATGAAGGAAAAGATCGCGCAGTTGATGCTGAAACACACCTCGACGGTCGGGCTTCGCTTTACACCCTGCGGCAGGACGGTCATGTCCTCACGGATCACCGAAAAACTCACGCCGTTTGGTATCATACGCGTTAAGCAGTCTGAGGGCTACGGCATCATAAAAATGAAGCCCGAGTTCGGCGACGTCAGGGAGGCGGCCGAGAAATTCGGCGTCAGCTTTGAGACAGTTTACAGGGCAGCGGTCAAAGAGGGATAGGATTGTATATGGTGAAGGAGCCGTGCGGGCGCATGGCTTCTTTTTTGTATTGGTGCTTAGATATATAAACCTCTTTTAATTAATACCCATATACTATAACATAATCCTACCAATTATATACATTTCTATACAAAAAACGGACACTTTCGCATCCGTCTATCCCCCGTTTTGATAAATCATATTATTCCCACTTCTTATCATCTGATATCCCAAGAAGAAAATCGACAGAAACGCCATGAAACTTAGCCAACTTGATCAATACCTCAGTGGGTATATCAATATCACCTCTCTCATAGTTGCTGTAAACTCTTTGACTGCAATTCAAGATGGCCGCGATGTCTTTTTGTTTTAAATCTTTATCCTCGCGCAAGTCGCGAATCCGCTTATACAAAATAATCACCTCATAATTATTATGCGTAGCGGAATATCCGCTATTGATTTTTAGCGAATAATTCGCTATATTATGAGTGAAGCGACCATTTTTAAGCATAATATACTATTTTTTGTGATATTTGGAGGCATCATGAAACCGGATTTTTATAAAGAATTGCAAAAAGAGAGAGAAAAGCTGGACAGGCTTGTCGACGAGGCACTGAAAAACGGCACGCCCATATGCAAAACGCAGGCCATTATGGATCAGAGCAAAAAGATTGAGAATCTGATACTGAAAAGAAATGAGGAGGATGCGCTGCAATGGGAATGAATTGACAAAATCATTGACCGCTTCAATTCCCTTGCTCACCCGTATCCTTTTTGACGTCAAACCAGAACACGACGCCGCCCGGCACGTTTTCCACGCCGAAACCCTGCCCTGCGACCGTCTGTATCGCCTTGACGATCGACAGCCCGAGCCCGTAGCTGTCACTGCCCGGCGTGCGCGCGTCGTCCGCTTTATAGAACCTGTCCCATATGTTTTCGAGTATATCCTCGCCTATCTGCACGCCGGTGTTGAATACCGATACGCGTATGCTTTCCCCGGCGGTCTTTGTCGATATCCTGACCTGTTTATTCGTGTCGCCATAGCGCGCGGCGTTGGAAATATAGTTTGCGAGCAACTGCTCGAAATACATCGCGTCAAAGATGCCCACCGCGCCGTCCTCAAAATCGAGCGATATATGGAGGCCGTTTTCGACGATATACCCGTCGTACTTTTCCAGAAATGTCTGTATGCGCTCGCCCACGGACAGCCTTTCGCTTTGCAGCGCGATACGGCCGCTTTCCATGCGCGACAGTTCGAGCATTTCTTTCAAAAGCCGGTTCATCTTGGACGCTTCTTCCGCAATGATCTCGATGTAGAGGTCTTTTTGCGCCGCGTCGCTTAAATAGCCGACGTTCATCTCGTCCGCATAGCCCTTGATCAGCGACAACGGGGTTCTAAGCTCGTGTGACGCGTTCGAAATAAACTGCCTCTGCGCGATGATGTCACGCTCAAGCTGCTCGTTTTGCTGGCGCAATATGTCAAGCGCCGTCTCCAGCTCGTCACCCAGCGCATTGACGTTCTCACCCAAAGTTTGCAGTTCGTCACCCGTTTTGACAGCACACTTTTGAGAGAAGTCGAGCACCGCCAGCGACCCCACCGTGTTTTGTATCTCACGGATCGGCTTTGTGAAGCGCTTTGAGAGTTTGAACACGAACACCGCCGAAATCCCAAGCGACACAAGGGCGCACGCGATCAGCAGTATATTGGCCTGCCGTATGCTCTGATTGATGGGTTCGACAGCCTGTGACAGTAATATCATAACGCCGCTATCAAGCGTCTTTGTGCAGACCATCATCTTGGTGTCCGAGTTCGGTTCAACGATCGTCCCCAGGTATGCGCAGTCCTCTGTGACCTCCCATTCACTGTTATCAAAGGCCGGCGTCCGGTCGTCC
>JAQTSP010000033.1 GCA_028711205.1 Eubacteriales bacterium
TAATCCCGGTCAAGACCGAGCCTGCCATCGGTCAGGTGGCTAAGGTTACCTCTGGCTCAGAGAGCTAAACCGGATAATTCGTTATCGTCACAGAGGGACGTTTACAGAAAAATCTTCACACCGCCTTCCAGCATGATCTCCGCTCCAATTTTAAACCCGAAAACGAATGTGTCCACGTCGGTTACACTGTCCATGTCCACGCGGAGGGTGAGAACGTCCTCTAAAAGCTGCCTGCCGTTTTCGTCCAGCATGGTATTTAAGCGTTCTATCTTGGATTCCAGTTCTTTCCGCATATGCAGATATTCCGTGCCTGTGGGATATTTGGACTCTGCCGGAAATAAGGTTCCCTTGTAAATTTGTTTGATAAGATTCATATATTCTCCCTCCTATAAACCCAATGCCTGTTCCAGCTTCTCTGCAGCCTCTGAATCCCGTGATTTCAGTGCATGGGCATATATATTCAAAGTCGTAGACGTATTGGCATGGCCCAGCCTTTTTGATACTGTGCAAACGTCCACTCCTTCAGCAATCATCAAGGTTGTGTTGTTGCATTTTGTGCGTTATTTTCTAATCCCTCTTTACTTTCTAAAATTGAGGGGACAGAACATGCCTATACGGATTTTAGAGATTTGAGATTTTTATTGATATTAGTGATATGCTCGTTTATTATAAAACTGCATTATTAATGGAGGTGAATAAAATATGAAGAAAATATTTCTGTCTTTTACACTTATTATTTTGTGTTTTTTTTGCGCAACTTGTACAAACTCAAATTCAATAACTAACAATCAAACAGCAGTCTCTAATAACATTAATACTGATGAAGGAAAAGCGAGGCTCGAGCCATCGTATGGTTACTATTTTGGTGTCGTTAATGGCAATCTTTCAGAAGATACCATTAACGACTACAATTCTTGGTTGGGCTTTACTCCAGCATCCTATGTGACTTTTGTTAATTTCCCGTTGAATCAGGAGGATACTGACACCTTAAATGGCTTTATCGAAGAGATCGCCCCAACAGGCGGTATTGCTGTTATTACATTAGAACCAATGGAAGGTCTAGATGCTGTTAATGAAAAAGATTGTCAGGACTTTGCTGACCTATGTGCGAAATATGAAAATCAGGGACTCGGTATAATGGTACGTTTTGCACATGAAATGAATGGATCCTGGTATCCGTGGGGGCAAAAACCCACCTTATACAAGGAAAAATTTCGTTTACTGGCGCAATACATTCACGAAAGCACCCAGAATACGGCTATGTTATGGGCACCCAACACCGGCGGAGGATATCCTTTCTCTGGGGGTCAGTATGAAGCAAAGCCCGGCAGTTCTGAATATTCTGTACTTGATACCAATAAAGACAATAAGTTGGATATGAATGATGACATGTATACTCCTTATTACCCTGGAGATGATGCTGTTGATTGGGTCGGCATGTCAGTGTATCATTGGGGGAATTGCTATCCCTGGTTTGAAAACGAATTGCCTGAGGCCAGAAGCTTTTCCGATTTTATCACCGGTGATTATAATGGTTTAAACGGCGATCAGCGCGCTGTTCCGGATTTTTATACAATGTTTTGCAACGATGGAGTGCACAACAAACCAATGGCAATTACTGAGACAGCTGCTTTTAATAATACTGAGACAGAAGGAGAAAGCGAACTTGCAATAAAACAAGCATGGTGGAACCAAACATATAACATATCCGGAGACACCGATCAAGCGTTGGATATATCAATTCACTTCCCTAAAATAAAAATGATCAATTGGTTTGATATCGAAAAAAATGAGTCCGAAGCAAAGAATAATCTTATAGATTGGCGGATCTCTGGAAATAGTATTATACGTGCTGCTTTCACCCATGACCTGAAGCTTGTAATAAACAACAATAAATACGTATTGTCTGCAAAAGATGTTTGTAACTAATAAAAATCTTATGCGCATGACCCCTGAACGCAGCATCTGTATGCCTACTGCGGGAACAACCCGTGAATACAAATCGTATGAGGCTCTATATCACCTATAGAGCTTTTTATATATCTTTTCCGAAGCCCTTTCCCGGGGAAGCGGATATGAATAAGCATGAGGCGTATAGACGTTCACAAAAAAGTATTATATGGCATCTGAAAATATATTATCAAGCTTTTCCGCAGCCTCAGGATCCCTCGATCTCAGTGCGTGGGTATAGATATTCAGAACCGTTGATGTATTGGCATGGCCTAGCCTTTTTAAGACAATCGGCATATGATGTCACTCATAATTAATTTCCTAATACCAGACATTGTCTTTGGTCCCTTCGTTATCATCCTACCGTTACCGAAGTATTGAGAGCTCCTGGCAATGCGCATGGCCTTTGTATCGAAATCTATGTCCTTCCATTCCAGACCACACAGCTCGCCTCTGCGTATCCCGGTGAATATGAGCAGATTAATCATGGTTTTGTACTGTATCGGTGCATCGTTCAGCAACCCGATAAGATTCCGTATTTCAACTTCATTTGGCCGATAGCGGGGAGGATACGGCCGAGGTAGTCATGATATCTTACGAATGTTTTTACAGCTAATTGCGGCTTTGCGTAGTCTTGGTAGTGCCGATAATTTTGTGTAAACTCAAAATCGCCAAATAATTTTAGGTTGTCCTATAGGGCAAAGTTGACCTTTGCCCTATATCGTTACCATAACATGGCGGGATATCGGAGAGGAATATATAGATTTACTGTATCTGCATCTTCAATATTAACTCTACGTCTCCCCAGCATCTGAATAAATGTTATTTTGTCCCATGCCATAATAACTATATTTTTTACCTTATTGTCCTTTATGTTGATACCATTATCTAGCGTTTTGGTTGCTATCAATACTTTTCGGTTAAACTTACTGTTGTTAATGATCGAATCTAATTCCGTATGCATTGTCCCCGATTTTATAAAAACTGAGTCTTCCCCGAGTTCCGCTTCAATGGCGTCTCCATCATCTATGCTACTTACAAACTTTCACAACACAAAACTTCCGTTACAAAAATGGCTTCTTGCTGTATCACTTGTTGTTAATGCTAAAAAGGGTATAGCCGCAAGACAACTAGCAAGAGATATTCACGTTATTTATTTATATGCATGCCGATGAAAGATACAAGTGTTCACATTATGGTGGTAAGGATGGGAGGATTCACATATATATAAATTCGAATATTTTCAATTAAACTTATTTCAATTTGAAATTCCTTCCAAAAATTCGGCTATATACTGTAAGGCTGCGCCTCTGGCAATTGGAATTTTTGAACTGACTGCACGCCGTATAAACTGGCGTTCCGTCACAAATGCAGTTCTGCATGCAACCAAGCGATGCAATTCATCCAGATCCTCATTAGTAAACTGTGTACCTATACGTCCTCCCAAAATAACGTCCCAGTCCATGACCATATGCAAATTGTCAATTGCTATAGAAAGATATTCTAAATATTGCTGCCAACGTTTTTTTGCATTCAAGTTGCCGTTGTTTAATTTATTAAAAAATTCCGCTTCTTTTTCATCAGCTTCTAAAAAACCTTGAGTAGAACAGTATGTATCCATACAACCATATTTGCCACAGTAACATGGCTTTCCGTTAGGAATAATAGTCATATGTTCAAATACGCCACTTTTTAAATCCGTACCTTTTAAAAATTTACCATTAAAAATCAGTGATCCGCTCAAATTATCTCTGATATGAAAAAATATAGCATCGGTTATATGAGGATTTTCCCAAAGCTCGTTAAGCGTAGCTGCTTCTGCATCGTGAATCATACGACAGGGATAATGCAAACACGCAGTAAAACGGTCAATCTGCAATCCAGTACAATTCAGTATTTTTCCGTAAGTAACCGATTTCCCGTCTGATGATATAAGTCCCTGCAAAGCAATACCTATCCCCAGTATAACCTGTGAACAATTCAACGAATCAATAAAATGATTAACATTTTTGCATAAAGTTTTATAATAAACGCTACTATTATCAAAGTGATTTGGAACCGACGTCATCTTTAATATATTGCCATGTAAATCTATGGCCACCATATGATATTGTTCCATTAACAATTCCAGTCCAATGGTAATCTTAGCCTGAGATATAAAAGTAATAATTTTTGCTTTTCTGCCGCCGGTCGATTCAAAATATTCTTCTCGTTTAATAAGATTCAACCGCTCTAATTCCTCGAGATTATGACTAACCGTTGGAAGACTTAAACTAAGTTTAAATGATATTTCCTGTTTCGATATATTTTTTTCTTGATAAATTAGTTTAAATATATTTTTTCTGTTTAATTTCTTTACTTCTAACGGAGTTGCCTTTTTCATTTCAAAATCTTCCCATCTTATCAACTTTTTCTTAATAATACCATATTTACAGTTTTGAATTCAATATATTTATTTGTATATGATATTACTAAAATGCAGCCCCAATATTTTGCGATATTTTTATAATAAAATTATTGACAAGAAGTTTTTAATTATGTATACTAAGATAAAGAACATTTACAAAAGTGATTTGCATAAAAGGTTTCCAAAACTTGTGCAATATGCTTAAAATGTATACTTCAATGGATATGGGAATTTCATACGAAACAAATAATATATAAAAATTATTAATATAAGGTGGTTCATATGTCTAATTTACCCGAAAAAATGAAAGCAATCGTTGCTTATGCACCTGGCGACTACCGTTTTGAAATGGTAAACACACCTCATGCGGGTGATGGCGAAATGATTCTTAAGATCGAGGCTTGTGGAGTCTGCGCGGGCGATACAAAAGCTTTTGGAGGTGCCCCTAGTTTCTGGGGCGGTGACGGCAATCCCGCTTATATTAAAGCACCTATGATTCCTGGTCATGAATTCGTAGGCCGTGTAGTTGAAATTGACGCTCATGTAAATGGTTTCAAACTTGGTGATCGTATTTGCCCCGAGCAGATCGTGCCTTGCGGCAAATGCATGTTCTGTAAAACCGGCAGGCATTGGATGTGTGAAAAGCATGACCTGTATGGCTTCCAGAACAACGTCAACGGCGGTATGGCAGAATATGTACGATTGACGAAGGAATCTCTCAACTATATCGTGCCTAATGAGATTCCCCTCGAGAAAGCCATTCTGGTCGAGCCTTTTGCTTGTTCTTTCCATTGCGTGCAGCGCGCAAACATTGGTGTTACTGACGTGGTTGTTCTCTCCGGGGCAGGTACTCTTGGCCTTGGTATGGTTGGCGCAATTCATCAGCACAATCCCAAGGACTTCATCGTACTCGATATGAATGACAAGCGCCTTGAGCTTGCCAAGAAATTTGGTGCAGATATCGTTATGAACCCTTCAAAAGTTGATGCCGTATCCGAAATCAAAAAACTCACAAATGGCTACGGCTGCGACGTCTATATTGAAGCAACCGGCCATCCTAGCAGCGTTCAGCAAGGCCTTGAAGCTATCCGCAAGATGGGTACATTTGTTGAATTCAGCGTATTTGGAGATCTCGTAAAAGTCGATTGGAGCATCATAAGTGACCGAAAAGAGCTCAACCTCTTTGGTTCACATCTTAGCCCCTTCTGTTACGATACCGTCATTGACTGGATCGGTAGCGGAAAACTGCCTACCGAAGGCGTCGTAACACACAAGTTTCCTCTCGAGAAATGGGAAGAAGCTTTCCATCTTAGCAAGACTGGCGCAGAAGGCGCATTGAAGGTGATCCTGGTTCCCGATATGGCTGAATAATTATGGAAAGGAATTACAATGCAGAGAATTCTTAACGATCCTGATAATATTGTCGATGAAATGCTCGTGGGCTTTACAAAGGCACACGCTGATATCGTAACTCCAACTAACAACTCCCGTGTTCTAAAGTATGTTGGCGCTCCTTGCAAAGGACGCGTAGGCGTAGCAACAGGCGGCGGTTCTGGTCACAAGCCTGCATTTGTCGGATATATTGGCAAAAACATGTGTGACGCAGTAGCTGTAGGCGAGATTTGCACATCTCCTACGGCCATAGCATTTCTTGATGCATTCCGAGCGGCAGACAGTGGGAAAGGTGTAGCGTGTCTATATGGCAATTATTCCGGTGACAACATGAATGTCAAAATGGCTATTCGTATGGCAACAAAAGAAGGCATTGAAGTAAAAACTGTCGTTGCCAATGATGACGCAGCATCTGCGCCCAAAGATCAATGCGAAAAACGCCGCGGCGTGGCAGGCGAAATTTTTATGTGGAAAGTCGGTTGCGCAAAAGCTGCAACCGGCGCATCTCTCGATGAAGTTATTACTTCTGCACAGAAAGCAATAGATAACACTCGCAGTGTAGGTATTGGCCTCACTCCCTGCACACTGCCCGCTGTTGGGCATCCGAACTTTACAATTGAAGAGGGAACAATGGAGGTTGGCATCGGGCATCATGGTGAACCTGGCATCGAAGTTTGCCCTTTAGAATCTGCAGATCAGATGGCTCGCCGCATGGTGGACATCGTTGTCAACGATTATCCCTTCGTAGAAGGTAATGAAGTTGCGGTTTTGGTTTCAGGTTTGGGTGCCACACCCATCATGGAGTTGTACGTGCTGTATGCCGAGGTGGAAAGGCTTCTGCATAAGAAAAAGATAAAAATTTACAAGACTTATGTAGGTAATTACTTTACCTCACTGGACATGATGGGCGTAACGCTGACTATCATGAAGCTCGATGATGAACTTAAAGAACTTATGGACATGGAAGCTTATAGCGTAGGCCTGAAGCAGGCATAAGGAAAGAGGAAAGTGCATGTTTAAAAACGCAGAAGGCAAATCCATCGTGCTTAACATGGCCAAAGCAATCCATGATAACAAAGCTTATTTGGGCGAAATCGACGGCCTTATCGGCGACGGTGACCACGGTATGAATATGAACAAGGGTTTCTCTTGCTTTAGCGAGCGTTTTTCTGATAAAAAAATAACTTTTTCCGAAGGGTTAGAAGAACTTGGCATGGTGCTGCTAAATGAAATCGGCGGATCTATGGGTCCAATATATGGCACGATTTTTATGGAAATGGCGGACACCGCCAACGGGGCCGATGAGATTGATCTTGCTCTTTTTTCAAAAATGCTTGATGCCGGCATGGAGGGCTTATTTAGAATCGTTGACGCCCGCGTAGGTGACAAGACGGTGGTAGACACGCTTTCCCCTGCATGTGATGTTCTTCATGAAGCGCTGGCTGCAAAAAAGAGTTTTTTAGAGGCTTTAGAAAACATGAAAGCAGCCGCAATAGTTGGCATGGAATCCACGAAGTCTCTTGTTGCAAAATTCGGGCGTTCCAGCCGCTTAGGTGAACGTTCACGCGGTGTATTAGATGCAGGTGCTGTATCCTGTTGCATTATTCTATGCGCAATGGCTGATGGAATCAAAAAACTATCTTCTGATCAGATCGGAACTATATGAGAGCAAACAGGTTTATCTAAATATGCTATCATTGATTAGGTGTTAGCTGAAGCAGTTGATATAATGCTTTGGTTACATAAAAAAATATAGGAGGAAATTTAAAAATGAAAAAATTGTTTTGTCTGGTTCTCGCCTGTGCAATGCTGATATCTTTAGCAGCTTGCGCTGGGACTGCAGAAGAAGAATCTACATCATCTGCAGAAGGAGAATCTGTTACAGATGGTTCTATTACAGAATCAACTGCCGAAGAGGGCGAAAAAGAAGTTATCAATGTAGCTTGGATCGCCCGCAACCTGACCGATGACTGGTACAGGGCTATCTATACATTCGGTTGTGAAGAAGCTGATCGCATTGCCGCAGAAGAAGGTGTGGAATTCAACATCGTACCTTATGACAGCCAAGCAAGCGTAGAAGTCTCAATGCAGATTTGTGAAGACATTTTAACGATGGGTACCTATGACATGATCTATTTCGAAGCTGTTGACGAGAGCGCAATGGGAACAATGATTGAACGTTTCAATGAAGAATTGGATTGCCCCGTTGCTGGTGCCAGCACAACAGCTGCTGCAGGCCAATTTATTTTCTGCGGTCCTAATAACGTGGCTGCTTGTGAAAACACTGCTAATATTATGATTGAAAAACTTACCGAGAAATATGGCGAAGATCCCCAGGCTTGGATTGATGCCGGTGGCGTTATCCTTGAAATGTGGGGTCCTGCAGGTCTGCAGATATGCCAGGATAGGCATACTGGTTTCCATAACATCATGGATCCTATCCTTGCGGAGTATCCTGAGCTTCAGGTTGTACAGCTTACTTCCAACTGGGAGCCTGAACGTGCATTCCAGGAGATGACTGATGCAGTACAGCGCTATGGGGATCAAATCATTGCTATTTACACTGACGACGATACCGCTGCTTCCGAAGGCGCATGGCGCGCACTTGAGAATGCTGGTATGGGTTATCCCATCGGCGACGAGAGGCACATCCCAATTGTGACATATGACGGAACTTACAACGCCATTGGTCACGTAGTTGAGGGCCACATTGACCTGGTTATCGAACAGCCTGCTGTTGCACTTGCTTCTATGGCAATGCGTTATATGTGGATATGGTACAAGGAAGGCTACGATGCATTGCCTCAGCCGGGTACTGTTCTGTCTGAAGAGGATATGCGTGAATACTTCGGTGATGATGTTGCAGTTGCGTTCTGGTCTCCTGTAACCGTTGTCGAAGGTTTCTGGGGTGGTTTGTGGTTCCAGCCGACTTGCCCGCTCATTCCTCAAACTGCAGATCCAACCAACCCTGCATTGTGGGGCAACGCTTGGTATGAACGAAATAATGGGGAATATCCCGAATGGGTTGTTGTTGAAGAATAGTATAATTTAGATTATTGCTTTTAACAAAGTAAGAACCGTCTTTTTGCGCCGGCCGGATTCCGGCTGGCGCAAAAGACGGTAAAAAACTGTTAGTAGCTGCCAAGGTACGATGTTGCGGGTTAGCTATTATGCAAAAAAAAGAAATAGTTTAATCTACCGGTTGTGGATATACATGAAAAAAAACTACGTGTATGGTACAATTGTTTAGCAAAGGTATATGACACAGGATGGACGCATGTTAATTACGGAGGTAAAAAATTATGAGTACTTACTATTATGAACTAATGGAATACATGAAAGCAATCAAACCCATTAGCACCCATTGCCATCACAGACCCGATGCAATGTTCGCTAATGATTTTTGTTTAAAGACTTTGCTTGAGGAATCTTATAGTAATTGGTGTGGAGTAGAAGTAGGCGATACCTTTGAAAGCCGCAAGTACTATTTTGACCTGATTAAGAATCGTAATTTCTTTAAGTGTCTAGAAAAAGCACTGCAACTGATATACAAGATTGATACTCCGTTACGTGCAGATACGTATGAAATATTTGACTTTGCCGTACGTAAGGCGCATCGTGAAGATCCTGATTTCCACATGAAACTATTGACTGATATTGCTGGATACGATCATGTAATCTTGGATTCCTATTGGCAGCCAGGTGAAAATGGAGGGCACCCCGAGCTATTTTCACCTACGTTTCGTATAGACAGTTTCTTTTTTGGATTTAATCCCGAACTCAAAGATCATGACGGAAACAATTGTGGAAAATTCTTTGGTGATCGCTTCGGCGATTTTGATACTTTTTTTATGTCTTTGAAAGAACTTATCATCGATAGCCATAAGAGGGGTGCAGTTGCTATTAAATGCGCAACCCCCTATGATCGTGGTCTTGATTTTGAGTTTGTTACCGAAAAGAAGGCACGCAAGGTATTCGAAAAGCGTGAAGGAAGTTATGACATTGCCGATGTTAAGGCGTTCCAGGATTATATCTTCCTTCAGACTTGCCAAATCGCTGCAGAGCTAGATATTCCATTCCAGGTTCATACCGGCCTTGGCAGGCTGTCCAAAACAAATGCTTACTTGCTCCAGCCTGTCATTGAAGCTAATCCGGATACACGATTCGTGCTGTTCCACGGCGGTTATCCTTGGATGGATGATATTTTTGGTCTGGTACATGTATACCCAAAGAATGTATTCCCTGATATCGTTTGGCTTCCGCTTATTTCTACAGAAGCTGCGGTACGCATGCTTACCGAACTCATAGAAGTTGCCAACTCGCAGTCAATCTGCTGGGGTGATGATACATGGACATCCGAAGAAAGCTATGGTGCGTTGATGGCAGTACGCCATGTGCTGGCGATGGTATTATCGAACAAGATTAAAGATGGTTATATGTTACCTGCAGATGCCTTCGAAGCAGCATCGAATATACTTCGTAATAATGCTCAGCGTATTTATAGGTTTGAATAATCCTAAATTTGTGTACTGTAGATGGCTTTTTTGATTGAACATCTATGGCATAATGTTCGTATAAAGGTATGAACATTTCATGATTTAATACGTGTGTAAAAGAATTGGCATTTTATAATAGTATAATAGGTTAGGAGAAATAAATGGGAATAATTTACTCACTAAACAATATTACCAAACAGTATTCAGGAACAACGGCGTTAAATAATGTCGATTTTGAATTGGCTGATGGTGAGATTCATAGTCTGGTTGGTAAAAACGGTGCAGGTAAATCTACACTCGTTGGCATTATGTACGGCAGTATTGCGCCGACATCCGGAACGATTAATCTTTTCGGGAAGGATATATCGCATTTGACGCCTATGAAAGCTGTTTCGATGGGATTGTTCCTGGTGCCGCAACATCCTGAGTTCGCGCTTGACCTCACAGTAAGCGAAAACATGTTCCTCGGGCACTTTTTGTTAAAAAAAGACGGAGCGCTGGATCGAAAGTTGATGGATGAACATACAAACGAAATCATTACCCGTATGAAGCTGAAAGTTAATTCCCGTGAACTGATGCGACGGGTTGATGTTGAAAGTCAGCAGCTATTGCTTGCAGGCAAGGCGTTTTGGATTGAAAATGCCAAGATCATTCTTCTTGATGAAATTACGGCTACATTAAGTCTAAAAGCAAAGAATACTTTCTATGAAATTCTTAGTGAGGTAGTTAAAAAAGAAAAAAAATCTATTGTATATATAACGCATAGAATGCAGGAAGTGATACAGCTTTCGGATCGCGTGACAGTTTTGCGAAACGGGATTAAAATTGGTACAAGGGACGTTAAAGCATTAAGCCCGATTGAATTAACATCAATGATAACTGGGAACGAAGATATTTCAAATAAAATCAACGTTGAGAACGATATTTCCAAAGATAATGAGCCTGTTATTTCATTGCGTGATTTTTCTAGCCGTAATACGTTTCATAATATCAGCCTAGATGTTTACAAAGGCGAAGTTGTTGGTATTGCAGGTTTGGAAGGCTCAGGAGCCAGCGAATTAATGCGCGCTGTATTTGGTATAGGGAAATTTTATGAAGGCAGCATGAAATTTAACGGGAAAGAAGTTGTCGTCCATTCTCCGCGCAAAGCGATGAACTTAGGTATCGCATATCTTACCCGCGACAGAGAATCTGAAGGCATCATACAAGGTTGTACAATCGAACATAACATTATGGGAAGTCAGTACAGTAAGGTGACAAATAAGTTCGGAATTATTAATACTGGTAAAGCTAACGATCTTGTTGGATACATGCATAATCTTTTAAACATCAAAATGACAACATCCAAACTGCCTATTGATTCACTTTCAGGTGGAAATAAACAAAAAGTACTGTTTGCAAGAATGATAAATAATAAACCAAAGCTTTTCATGCTTGATCATGCTACTCAAGGAATTGACGTTGAAGCAATTCAGGAAATTTTGAGGATAACACGTGAGATTCTTTCTAAAGAATCTGCAATAATTATGTCTTCAGAGAGTATTGAGGATATGATGAGCATTTGTGATCGTATCATAGTGATGTTTGTGGGAGAAATTGTTGCAGAATTTGCGCGTGATGATTTTCAAGAAGAAAGAATTTTTTTGAAGATGCAGGGCTTTAAGGAGGAAAAAAATGAAAATTAAAAGAGCCAGTCTATTCTTGTTAGATAACTTTATTTGGGTGTTGCTTATTATCTTGATTGTGAGTGCATCCGGCATTCCTAATTTCTTTTCAATCAGAAACTTTTCAAACATACTCTATAATAGTACTGCTGCCGGCATGATGACATTGGGTATGGTTTTCTGTTTGTTGGTAGGGCATCTGGATTTGTCAGTTGAAGCTACGTATGCATTCGCACCTTCAATGGCGGTGTTGTTTATGGTACAGTGGGCCTCGATTCCTCCAATAGCTGCCGTAATCCTAACAATTATCTTTGGCGTGATTATTGGCGCATTTAACGGCTTCATATCAGTTAAGCTGTCAATTAACCCGTTTATGCTTACGCTGTGTATGCAAATTATTCTACGTGGTTTAGTACTTTATTTTATACCGCAGGGCATATTTGGGCTGCCCGATGGTTTTACTTTCCTTGGCGGCTCTAAGGTATTTGGTACTGACATACAGCTTGCTGTGATTTTGTTTATTGCAATATTCCTGATTGCGCATTTTGTCATGAAAAACTTTGCTTTTGGGAAAAACCTGATTGCAACTGGTAGTAACAAAAATGCAGCATATCTCACTGGTGTAAACACTGACAAGGTAAGGATTATTGCATTTATCTTGTCCGGAACGTTATCAGCGATTGGCGGTCTTTTTATGGCAGGACGTATCGGCTCAGTTACAAACACAATGGGTGAAGGTGCTGTTATGACTGTTCTGGCATCTGCGGTATTAGGTGGCGTTAGTATGAACGGTGGTAAAGGGACTGTCTTAGGTGCGATGGGTGGAGTAATTTTTATGAGCGCTATTTCCAACGTTTTGACTATGTGGGGTTTCAGTCCATTCCTGGTATCTGTAGTTCAAGGTACACTTCTGTTAGCTGCAATTCTGTTTGATAATGCTCGTGAAAAGTTATACCTTGCCATAATGCGTAAAGCATAAATGGATAAGATTAAGGGGAACAAAAGAGGTTAACGCGAAGATAGCAAAATACAAAATATATTATTAACTTTAACTGATTTTTGAAAGGATGGTTAATAAGATGAAAGGCAAAATGAAAGTTGCTGTGATGACTGCAGCCCGCACTATGGAATGGGTTGAGCGCGATATTCCCAAGACAGAGAAAAACGAACTATTGATAAAACTGGAGTACGTAGGTATTTGCGGATCGGATCTTCACTTTTTTCAGGATGGCAGATTGGGCAATTGGATTCCCGATGGTCCGCTGACTCTGGGTCATGAGCCCGGCGGTGTCGTTGTTGAAGTTGGTGAAGACGTCGAGGGTTTTGCTATTGGCGATAAGGTAGCGATAGAGCCTGGCGTTCCCTGCGGACTTTGTGAATACTGCAAGGGCGGCCGGTATAACCTGTGCGATCATATGTCCTTCATGGCAATTCCCAATGAGAGGGAAGGCGTATTCTCTGAGTATTGCGCACATCCGGCAAATATGTGCTACAAGCTCCCTGAAGCCATGGACACCATGGAAGGTGCTTTGATAGAGCCTTTGGCAGTTGGTTTTCACGCCGTGCAGAAGTCCGGCGCTAAGGTCGGTCAGACCGCAGCAGTGTTGGGCTGCGGATGTATCGGATTGGTAACGATAATGGTATTGCAGGCATGTGGCATCACCGAGATCTATGTAATAGATGTCATTGAAAAACGCCTGAAGAAAGCAGAACAACTGGGTGTAGCAAAAGCGCTACGTGCAGACAAGGTGGATGTGGTCGAAATTATCAACTCCCTGCCGGGCGGCGGAGTGGACTTGGTATTTGAGACTGCAGGCAATGTGGTGACCACGCTGCAGACGGCAAAGATGGTTAAAAAAGGCGGTTCTGTCACGTTGGTCGGTATGGCTCCCGCTTCCGAAATCACTTATGACATTGGCACCTTAATGAGCAAGGAAGCTGAGTTGCATACTGTATTCCGCTACCGCAATCTGTACCCAACGGCGATAGCGGCAGTGAGCCAAGGCAAGATTCCGCTGAAGTCAATCGTATCTCATGTGTTTGATTTTAAAGATGTCATCGAAGGCGTAGAGTTTAACGTAAACAACAAACAGGATGTCATTAAAGCCGTCGTAAAGTATTGATGCGCCTGCGGGATAATCACAAGGACTGAGACGAACTGTCAAGTGTGACCTGCGGGCATAATTAACGGTGAGTCGGCAACTCTCTCAAGCATTAAGAATCATGGTGCCTCGTCTTTCAGCATTACTTCTGTGCCTATTGCGCGCTTATGGTGTAGCGGCACGGTCAGTTCGGTGTTTTTGCATGCGAAGCGCCCGGTGTGTGGTGCTACAGCAATGTTTTAGACGATGAGTTTTTCATCTCGGAATTCGCGGCAAAGTTGAGGCGTTGCTCCGTTTGTGGTATTGCAGAATTTTGCGCACAACAACCCGGCGGTTCCCCAAACAGTTTAAAGTGGAGGTAAAGATATGTATTTGAAATTTGGAGTGGACAGTTTTATATGGACCGAGAATTTTGGTGAGCAGGATATCTGGATTATTAAAAAGGCGAAAGATTTAGGTTTTGAGGTAATCGATTTTGCGATCGCGAACCCGTATACTTTTCCGCTTGATAAGGTCAAGGCAGAAATTGAACGTGTCGGCATCGAATGCGTCTGCACGACCACGCTAACGGCACAAACCAACCCGATTTCGTCCGACCCTGCTGTTCGCTCAAACGCTGTCAAAGCTATGAAAAAATGTGTGGATATCTGTAATATGCTTGGGGCTCCGATTTTGGGCGGTGTGAATTATGCGGCATGGGGCTATATTACCAAACGCCCGCGTACCCGAGAAGAATGGGACTGGGGCGTTGCG
>JAQTSP010000229.1 GCA_028711205.1 Eubacteriales bacterium
AAAAATTCGCCGCTCAGCGGGCGGTTGTCGGTAAAATCGTCCGCACGAAACGCATCCATGATCTCAAGCATCTCTTTGTGCTGTTTTAATGCCCGGTTGCCAAGCTTCTGCCGATATGGGGAAAGCCCCAGATCGATCGTTTTCCATGTTGTGAACGGGTTGTCGGCAAACCTCTGCATCAAACGTTCAGCCCCGGTTATCCGGTTCTCTCCTGACTCATGCAGCGCCCAGCCCTCAATACTTTTTGCCACCGCGAGAAGCCTGCCATAAAGATAATCCCGCGTTTTCCTGTCTCTTTCCAAGGCCACAGTATATCCCTCACTTTCCTTGTATTTTTTATATAACGCACACGCGATGCTCAGCAGTTTATTAA
Organism: Eubacteriales bacterium; assembly: GCA_028711205.1. Taxonomy (GTDB): domain Bacteria; phylum Bacillota; class Clostridia; order Christensenellales; family SZUA-584; genus JAQTSP01. The sequence goes on from JAQTSP010000229.1 coordinate 374, forward strand.
ACTCCGCCGTTTCCAGCGCAGCCCGCTTTTTGGCGCGTTGTACAACCGAATTAACGATATCCGCCGGCAACGGCCTGCCGTCTATAATACAGGGAATAAGACGCTCGACTGTTGCCGCTTTAAGCTTGTCATCGCATTTCCTTCCATATGCCGCTTCCGCAATATCCCTGGGCGCCGGCGCGCCCCAAAATGGGGGACGCTTAAATTTATACTCGTGCCGCCACCAGCACGTTTTGTGCCAATGCTTGACCCTTTGCAAGAAATCGCTGCCCGACAACCGCTTATAGGCCAGCACGGATAACCGTCCCGGGGATGCCGAATCCAGTATCAGCAGTATAATATCCGTTCTGTCGTCAAGTGTTGTCGCGTATCCGGATATCAGCTTATTAAAGCTGTCCGCAAAATCCTTGGCTGTGTCGGCGATGCCCTGTTCATATAAGTCACCCAACATGTCGGCCGTATCCCAATTGATATCAGGGATATCCTGCCCGCCCGTTGCCCAGACAAGCACAACCTTATCACCGTATCTCCAGCCCTGCTTTGAGATCAGCCATTTAAGCGCGTTATGCGCTTTTTCAGAAACGTCTTTTCCAATACTGCATGCTTGCTGCGCGTCTAAAAACCGTCCCCGGTATGTATAGTTGCTGGTATCGTTGGAAGATATGAGCTTTGCCCCGTCACCCGTATTACGAATATACTTGGGATGTTTGGTCGCAGACGGTTGTGTTTCGCCCGTGATATAGCACAGGCTTTTCTCTTTTTGAAGTGACTTTTGAAAATTGATCCAGCTCTCCCACAGCGTTTTTTCCATCCACGTCATTTTATTGCTGACCCGCCAGCGTATAACGCTCTCTTCCGGATTGCTAACGACGGAGAAAATCGCCGGTTTCGTTTCTTTAGGCCCTTCCCATTTCCCCATCAACTTCCCCGCATCATCTAAAAACAGTATTTTATTATCGATAAGGTCTTGTATAACAGAATTGTTATTGACATATTGGTAGACAGCCCGTGCCATAAAATGCGAAAACCCCGACGCATTCCACCCGGAAAGCTGCGTCACATATTCGTGAAACATTGGATCTTTATCTCCGTATTTCTCATAGTCTCTTGCGATATACTGTAATTTATCGCATAGCCCATGCGGTGTAGGCTTTGACGTCCGCGCCGCTGACCCCTCAGTGCATGGCATTATTGTATCTGCACCGTTTTTGTCGACAACATCCGCACGAATAAAACGCCCGTCCGCATCGATGGTGATTTCAATGTGCGCTTTTAAGGTCGTGTGGTATAACGGCAGCAACGGGCGTATCTTCTCATCCAACTGCCCTATTTTACCGGCGCAGTTATCATAGGTTTCATGGAGTTCGTTCAGCCAGCTCATCTATCGTCACCTCCCTTCGTATCCGTCGAGCAGCCCCTCTTCGCCTGCTCCCGACGTCCTGAGCGGCGGTGACGTCATTTCTCTGACAAATTGCGTGGTGCTACATTCTTCCGGCCGGGGGAATTCGATCACGCCTTTTTTCATAACGGCTGGCCAGAGCCTTGCCGATAACTCATCCTTGCCCGTCTCGCTGGGATAACTGAGTCCATGTACCATCAAACCGAAAGACATGGGGTCGCCATCATCGTAAGCGCCCGCCCCGCCATCAAAATCACACGGCTCGACATACCCTTGGCATTCCCGCGTCCCCAGGAATATATCGCGCCTGCCGCCTCTTTCCAGCATTCTTTTCGCGATAAAATAATGCTTATTTTCGTTGTAGTCCCCGGCAAGGTCCGGGCGTTGCTCGTTCCATTCAAAATGCGCCTGTACCCGGTATTCGACATCATACAGATACGAATAGAGCGAAAGCAAATGTCCTCCCTCCGAGTAGTTGACCGGTTTGACCGCCTGCGATTGTGTACGGATCGGTTTCATAACGCGTACTTTGTCGATATACCATGTAATCGTCGGTTTCCAGTAGATCGATTCCGTAATGCCTTTGAGCGCCTGATACGTCGGGACCTGGTACGAGCATTTTTCGCCGCCCAGCTTAGTGACCGGATCCGTAAATAATGCATACCGTCCGTATACCTTATACGTGATAATGTTGTCCATGCATTTATCCTCCCTTCTAAACATTGAGTGTTTTGTTTTCCCCATCACACAGACCAATGGTATCGTCATAGTAAGGGTCAGCCAGATAATAGATATCCAGGCCCTCCTGTGCTTCAAAAATTTTATGTTCATCGTAAAGCCGGTTGAATTGATATGGATAGATGTTGATCGTATACGGCTGAGCTTTCTTAAGCAACTTCGATATTTTCCCGGGGTCGGTACAGGATGCCAATTCTGCTATAATCTGTGCGCCTTCCCGATAAGGCGTTAATATGCCCCTGCTTTGCGTATCAATACTCTTGAACACGCCGGAGGCCAGCTTAAAGGATTGACGAAGTGTAAGATTCGTATCCTTTGTGATGTGTCCTCTTCGGAGACTATTTCGCGTGATGTTGGCGTTTGAGGAAAGCAGTTCGTAAAGCGTTGTATCATATTGCGGGCACAGGTACTCAAATACGTCTTTGTTTTCAGATGCATATTTATCATATAGATACGCAAAGTAGCGCTGTATCGCTTTAATTCCAATCAAAGCGTCATCAAAAGATTTGGGATCAGTTTTGTATTCATACAGGATATCTTTGGTGATTATTTGTCCGGTTTTAATTTCCGGCAAATGGTTTAAATTCTCATCGGATAAATTAATAATATACACCGGTCCCGAATTTTCCATTTTTCCGTTTCTGTTGCACCGTCCGGCAGCCTGAGCAATAGAATCAAGTCCGCAAACCGAACGAATCACACAGTTAAAATCAATATCGACACCTGCCTCAATCAACTGTGTACTGACGCAAACCAGTCTCCTGGCTCGGCCCGGATCAACAAGTCGTTCCTTTAAGCTGTTAATGACGCTTTTTCTATGAGCCGCACACATATTTGTGGACAGATATACCGTATCAAAATCGCCGTTCTGTGATAACAAATCATAGAGATGTTTCGCGCAGGATTTCGTATTGACGACAACGAGTATGCTTGATTCGTCCTGTCTCACCGTAAACTCCGCTGCCTCATGATACGGCCATCCGCCCGCTTTCGTTTTATCAATAACGTTAACTCTTTTTAAGCTTTGATACAGTTTGTCCGGTTC
>JAQTSP010000230.1 GCA_028711205.1 Eubacteriales bacterium
ATGTGCCTTGAGCACAATACGCAAGGCCGGCGCCATCTCCTCTTTCCCTCACGATCATCGTTATATCTGTATTCGCGGCCATGTACATATCCGACAGCGCATTCATGATCGGCGTAACGGACACGGATCCCGCGATTTGGATGTCATATTCAACTTCTGCTGCAGTCTGAACAGCCGTTGTGTCGGCATCGGTCGCCGTTGCTTCAGCGGTGTTATCCGTATCGGCCTGTGCGCAGCCGGTAAAAACAAGTATCAGCGCTGCCGCGAGTACAGCAATTAAACCGGTTTTTTTCATGTTCTCCTCCTCAAATGTTTCTCAAAAATATATATGAACTTCATATTTCATCCTTCTTACTGTTCATGGCGAAAAAAGGTCCGGCCCGCCTACCTATACAGCGGCCTTCTTTCGCAAAGAGCCAGCACGTTCTTCTTGACGGCAGCAATCGCGTCCTCGCCGTTGTTGATGATATCAGAGAGCAATCCGCCGATCTCGGTCATATCCGCCTCGTCCATGCCTCTTGTCGTCACGGCCGGCGTGCCGATACGGATGCCGCTCGTGATAAACGGGCTTCGCGTATCAAACGGTATCGCGTTTTTGTTGACCGTGATGTTGGCCCTGCCCAGCATATCCTCAAGCTCTTTTCCGGTGATACCCTTATCCGTCAGGTCGACAAGCATCAAATGGTTGTCCGTACCGCCCGAAACCAGGCGGATACCGTTTTGCATCAGGCTTTCCGCCAGCGCTTTTGCATTGTTCACAATCTGTTTCTGATACGCTTTAAAATCGGGAGAGAAAGCTTCCTCAAAACACACCGCTTTTGCCGCGATGACATGCATCAGCGGCCCACCCTGTGTACCCGGGAAAATCCCCTTGTTGATCGCCTTGCCGAACTCTTCCTTGCAGAGTATCATACCGCCTCTTGGGCCTCTTAACGTCTTGTGTGTGGTCGTCGTGACAAAATCGGCCCACGGTACGGGGCTCTCGTGTAAACCTGCCGCGATCAATCCCGCGATATGGGCTATATCAACCATGAACAGCGCATCCACCTCGTCTGCAATCTCTCTGAACGTTTTAAAATCTATCTTCCTTGGATACGCACTCGCGCCCGCGACGATCATCTTTGGCTTATGCTCTCTTGCAAGGTCACGCAAAGCGTCGTAATCGATCTGCTCCGTGTCTTTGCTGACACCGTACGGTATAAAATTGAAATACTTACCTGATATATTGACCGGGCTGCCATGCGACAGATGTCCGCCATGCGCAAGGCTCATGCCCAAAATCGTGTCTCCCGGCTCGAGCATAGCGAAATACACCGCCGTGTTGGCCTGTGCGCCCGAATGCGGCTGCACGTTTGCAAATTCCGCGCCGAAAAGCTTCTTCGCGCGCTCGATCGCCAGCGTCTCCACGACGTCGACGTATTCGCATCCGCCATAATAGCGTTTACCCGGATACCCTTCCGCATACTTGTTGGTCAGATGGGACCCCATCGCGTTCATTACCGCTTCGCTGACAAAGTTCTCAGACGCGATCAACTCAATATTATGCTGCTGACGAACCAGCTCGTCCATCATCGCGTTATATACTTCTTTGTCTGCTGCCTTCACTTTGGAAAAATCCAACATGCTTATTCTCTCCTCTGTTATACTCTATTCAAAAATGCCTGTTTGGCTGCTTTTTGCTCCGCATTCTTTTTTGACCTGCCTTTTCCCTGCGCCATTTCTTCGCCACCCACATACAGCTTCACATAGAATACCTTGTCATGCGGCGGCCCTTCTTCTTTATATACGGTATATTGTATATCGTTGATTCCCTGTTTGTGACAATATTCCTGCAGCCGCGTTTTAAAATCACGAAACCCGCCGCCTGCGAGCACCGCGTCGATACTGTCGCTGAGCAGCGTATACACGACCTCTTTTGCGCTTTCCAGGCCGCCGTCGATATATACGGCACCGATCAGCGCCTCGACAACATCGGCAAGTATAGACGGCTTGTCCGCGCCGCCAGAGTTGCGTTCGCCCCGGCCGAGAATGATATAATCGCTTAGCTCCAGGTCCCTCGCGGCCAGCACCAGCGTGCTTTCGTTGACAAGCGCCGCCCTCGTCTTTGTCAGCTGCCCTTCGGAATACCCCGGCTTTTTGATAAACAGGTGCTCGCTGATGGCCAGTTCAAGCACCGCGTCGCCTAAAAACTCGAGACGCTCATAACTCTCTCCAGCATCCGCCGAGGCATGGATAAAAGCCCTTGTTAAAAGCTTCTCGTCCAAAAATGTATAACCTATGCTTTTTTGCAGACCTGAGAAGTCTTTGTGAGTCATATGCTCCATCAAAACCACACCCCAAAAAACCAATGGCTTTTCGGGGCCCCCGTAATAATAAGCAATACCCGGTATCATCGTTGAACCGGGTAATCATTTTAAAAACCGCCTATATTTTTTTCTATGTAAGTCACGACGTCTTTGACCGTCACCACTTTTGGTAATTCTTCGTCCGGAATATCGAGGTCAAACTCCTGCTCCAGATCCATGATGAGCTCTACGATAGCGAGAGAGTCAGCCTTTAAGTCTTCAATAAGATCAGACTCCATTGTGATACTTTCCTCGTCGATCTCCAGCTGATCAGACAAAATCTTTCTCACCTTTTCAAATACCATCACGCGCCTCCTGTAATCAATAATTTTTAATCATCAAGTGATATTTTTGAAATCTCTTCCTTTATGACATTAACGACATCGCCGTTTATAAAGCCGGCCGCCTGCCGTAAAGTGTTTTTGATCGCCTTGGCGTTTGAAGACCCGTGTGCCTTGACCACGCCGCCGCCGACGCCAAGCATCAGCGCGCCGCCGTATTCGGTATAATCCATGCTCTTTTTAAAATTCCGAAACGCCGGCATCGCGAGCGCTGCGCCAAGCTTTGTCCGCACCCCGCTTTTCAGTTCCTTTTTGAGCATAGACATCAGCGTGCCCGCAACACCTTCCAAAAACTTAAGTATGATGTTGCCCGTAAACCCGTCTGTCACGATCACATCGTATTGCCCCGACAGCAGATCGCGTCCTTCCGCATAACCGCAAAAGTTGACCGGCATCCCTGAGAGCAGCTTATACGCCGCCTTTGTCAGTTCGGTGCCTTTTTCCGCCTCGGCGCCGTTGCTGACAAGCCCGACCCTCGGAGACGCGATACCCTCGACCTTTTGCATATAAATGCTGCCCATCAGCCCGAACTGCGCCAAGAACGACGGGCGGCATTCGGTGTTTGCACCGCAGTCGATCAATATTGCCTTGCCTGTCTCTGTCGGCAATATCGGCGCAAGAGCCGGACGTTTGACATTCGGCATCCGCCGAACGATCATCGTCGCGCCGGCAATCGTCGCGCCCGTGCTTCCGGCAGTGATAAACACGCTTCCCTCGCCGTCCCGCAAAAGCTCTAAACCCCGGACAAGAGACGAATCGCGTTTTTTCCGTATGGCCTCAACTGGCAGCTCGGCCATATCTATAACTTCTGTCGCATCGACAATATTTATACGCTGTTTATCGTAATCGTATTTTTGAA